>JAFEDO010000243.1 GCA_018241565.1 Pseudomonadota bacterium | reverse complement strand
AATAATTTTTCTCAACATTTAATTGAACTTAGAAAATGTTTGTTAAAAAGCTTCTTAGTACTTATTATTCTATTTTTGATTTTATCTTTCTTTTCCAAAGAAATTTTTGAATATTTAGCATTACCCGTTTTGAAATCCTTACCACAAGGCCACTCACTGATTGCAACTGGGGTTATTTCTCCATTTTTCGTACCATTTAAATTAGCTTTTGCCTTAGCATTCTTTTTATCAGTGCCCTATGTTTTATATCAACTGTGGCGTTTTGCAGTGCCTGGCTTGTATCGACATGAAAAACGGACAGGATGGCTCTTATTGATTTCCAGTGTTGTTTTATTCTATTCGGGTGTGTTATTTGCCTATTTTGCTGCATTACCCATGCTGTTTCATTTCATGACATCTGTAGCTCCCCCAGGGGTGCTCGTGATGCCTGATATCAGCCAATATTTAGATTTTACCTTAAGGCTATTCTTTGCTTTTGGTTTGTCGTTTGAGGTCCCAGTTATTGTTGTGTTGTTGATCAGTATGGCGCTAACGACTCGAGAGCAACTTATTCAGTGGCGTCCTTATGTGATTGTGGGTGCTTTTGTGGTTGCTATGCTATTGGCCCCACCCGATGTTATGTCACAAATATTATTGGCAATTCCTCTGTGGTTGCTATTTGAAGCAGGGATTTTTGTTTCAAAATTTATGCCGAATATGATGGATAAACAAGAGTAATAAATTTAGAAAAATCGCAATGATTTGGTATGATGCGCGGCATATGTCATCCTGAGTTTGAACAGTGTCATCCTGAGCGTCAGCGAAGGATCTCAGCGGTATCACGAGATCCTTCGCTGCGCTCAGGATGACAAGCACGTGAAATATAACAATAAGGTTCCAATGACAATGAATCAAAAATTACTATTATTTGTAGTGGGTTTACTTTTTTCTATTTGTACTTTTGCAGCAGCGCCAGATTCGGTAGCCAGCGTTTTAAGAAAAATTGATTCCATTGCTAAATCGACTCGTAGTAATGTTTCAGTAACCGCTATTCACATAGAAAACCATAAAAAAATTTCCTACAACGGTTCTACACCCTGCTTCATGGCAAGCACGGTTAAAATTCCTATCGCCATAACTTTTTTGGATAAGGTTGATCGAAATCAAGGATCCTTAGAAGACATTATGCGGTTAAGTGCCAAAGATTCTGTCCCAGGTTCTGGTGGGTTGTATTATTTACTAAGAAAAAAAGAATTAGACATATCATTAAGACATTTGATTAAGCATATGTTGGTTACCAGTGATAATAGTGCAAGTGATGCAGTGCTACGTAAAGTCAATGGTCCACAAGCCGTATTGGAAAAAATGCATGCGCTGGGATTCGAACATACTTTTGTAAATCGATCCATTCTCGAAACTTTTGTCGATACACATGATGGTGATCATGCACTCTTATATCAACCACACACCTCAGATAGTTTGGAAAAAACATTGAACCGCATACCACTCAGTAGAAAAACAGAAGCATGGAAGCGTTTCGAAAACGATATACGTGATACAACAACATCAGATGATATGGCTCTTTTGCTTGATAAATTGTATGAAGGTGAAATACTTTCACGATCAAGCACGAATTTTTTAATTAACACTATGGAGCAATGCAAAACGGGAAGACGTAGGCTCAAAGGATTATTGCCACCACGCACTGAAGTCGCACATAAAACAGGAACATGGTCAATTTTTTCTGGAGGATTGAAATATCCTGTCACAAAACAATTGTATCGTTTTGCGAGTGACGTGGGCATTATTACTTTACCGAACAATAAAGGACATGTTGCTATTGCTGTTTACGTGAAATCTCGGTCAGCGAGTGGCATGGATCGTTCTCGTGTGATCGCAGCGGTATCACGAGTCATGTACGATTATTTTTTACATGATAAAACGGTCGTTGTTCAGAAAGCTCAGAAAAAATCACTGGTTAAATTACCCAAAAAAGATCCTAATGAAGTGAGCAATGGTATGTGTCAATTAGGCGAACCTTGTGATCTTTTTAATAATTCTGATTTAAATAAAACACTTGGGATCCCAGGGTAAATCATGATAAGTGTTGTTGTTAAATATTTTTTGAATGAGTCTGGTATACAATATTTCCCTGCTTGGTATGAAGAAGTTTATGCCGAAGTTTCTAAACAAGATGGGTTCATCAAAATCAATTATGAGTTTGATGAAAAGAAGGTATCCCCTAAAATCACTCTCTATTTCGAATCTATAGAGAAACTCACCGCTTGGTCTAAAACCGAATCGCATGATCTCCTCAAATCAAAAATCGAAGCTCATTACCTCAAAGATGAAGAAAACGGTATTGAAGAGGTTTCAGCCTGATACTTCGCTAATAAAGCCCAAAATAGAGCCATTCATGCATAAGCCATGGGGTCGATTTTGTTCGCACAGTATGCAAGAAGTTTTAGTAAAAATTCATGCACTTTCTGAGGGGTGTTTGCAAGCGATTTACTAAAATAATGACGATTTGCAAACGTTTTTCCAAAAAATAGGCTAGTTGCAAATGATTTACTAAAAAATTTGCTATTTGCAAATGATTTACTAAAATACCTTCAATTTGCAAACGGTTTACTAAGATAAGAACCACTTAAAATAGTTTAAAATTTGCACTTTTAATTCTCACAGGCTTAATAATATCGGAAATATTTTATGTTGCTCGGTGATAAGAAGCATATTCCTGCAGGTTATCTTGCTTTAATTCAAAAGCTAGATTTAAAAGTATTGCCTCACTTTCGAGTATCTTATGTAACTCTCACAGGGGTTAGAGAAGTAATTTTTCGAGATCCGCAGGAAATACATACCTACTCTAAAAAGTATCTCCCCAAAAATCCAGAAGATGTATTTGAGCAACTTGAATTTGCAGTGACTTATGATGGGATTAATTTAGAAATTCTGAAAGCGGTTTTCTTAACAATATCTAAAGAAAACATGGCGAGTTACGTACAACAACATCCAACTGGAAAAATGGCTAGGCGCCTTTGGTATTTATATGAGTTTTTGACAAAGATTCAATTAGATATTCCTAATGCAAAAGGTGGTTCATATACAAAGCTATTGGACGAAAAGGAATACTATACAGGCATTAGTATTCGTAGTGTTCGGCATTATATCGATGATAATTTATTAGGTAATGCAATGTTTTGTCCAGTAGTGCGTCGAACTGAAGAGCTAGCTGCATTTGAAAAATCTGATTTAAAAAAACAAGCTTCTGAAATTATACGAATATATGATCCTCAAGTTGTTGCTCGCGCGACAGATTATTTATATTTTAAAGAAACAAAATCCTCTTATGAAATCGAAAAAGAAAGACCTGATCAACAACGATTGACGAGGTTTTCTACATTGTTAGAGAAATCAGGAGAGATAGATTACTTGTCCAAAGAAAAATTAATTGAATTGCAAAATTTAATTGTTGATAAAAGATTTTCAGATCCTGATTTTCGTGGGGTACAAAATTATATAGGAACGACTCTGAGTTTAGGTCGAGAAAAAATCCATTATATTTCGCCTAAGCCAGAAAATGTTTCAGATTTAATGAATGGATTACTGGCTTGTTATGAAAGAATGCGTGATACCAACATAAATCCAGTTATAGTCGCTTCAGTCATTTCATTTGGTTTTGTGTTTATTCATCCATTTAATGATGGCAATGGAAGAATACATAGATTTCTCATTCACAATATTTTGTCAAAATTAGGATTTACACCTGACAATATGATTTTCCCTGTTTCAGCTGTGATTTTAAAAGATCTCCAGAGTTATGATCAATGTTTGGAAAGATTCTCAAAATTGATTATGGAGGCCATAGAAAATTACCAGATAGATACTAATGGTGAATTAAAAGTTAATGAAGAGACGCTCCAGTATTATCAATATATCGATTTCACAAGATTTGCCGAATATTTGTTTTCATGTATTAAATCAACTATTCAAAAGGATTTTCCAGAGCAATTGGATTATTTGGTTGCCTATGATAAAACAAAAAAATCAATTCAAAATATTGTAGATATGCCGGATCGATTGATTAATTTAATCATTAATTTTATTTTGCAAAATAATGGAAAGCTTTCAAGTCAAAAACGCGACAAGTACTTTTTTGAATTGAGTGAAGAAGAACTTCAATCTATAGAGAATGTGGTTCAAGAAAACATGTCAACGATATTTAATAAGATTAAAGATTAAAATTCTACTGCTTGATACCAATATAAAGCCCTCGGTCTTTCATTAATCCATTTTTTATAAACTTGGCTTTCAATCCAGCTGCTTCCATCAATTTAAGTGTTCGATCAATTTCGAACATGCCCATTTCATGACGTTCAACATAGTATTGAATATCTTTATTTTTCTCAGCGATGAGATAATGCAAATCTATAATAGATACGTTTCCTTTAACTTTCGCGGCGGAAAGACGTGCAATTTTAATGTGAGTGTCGCTATAGGTTTGCATATCAGGCATGCCTGGAATATAAGTGGATTTATTAAGCCATGGTTCAATGATAACGATGCCCCCTTTTTTTAAGTGATTGGAAAAATTTTGAAGAGTCTTTTTTAAATGAGCATAAGTTTTCACATAACCAATAGAGCTAAAAAGACAAAGAATGACATCAAATTTTTTAGGTAAATTGAAAGTCATCATATCGGCTTTTTTAAAAGTAACGCCTTTGACATTTTTACGTGCAATAGTAAGCATCTCTTGACTCATATCTATTGCAGTTATTGAAAAACTATCTTTGAGATATTGAGCGTGTTTTCCAGTACCACAGGCAGTTTCAAGTAAATCATAACCCGATGATTTTTTATATTTCTTGATTAATTGTTTAATCTTAGAAACTTCTTTTTTATAGTTTTTCCAAGAATAAATAAGGTCATAATAAGCAGCCATCTTTTTATAAATGGGTTGTTTTTTCATAATGGGTTTCATAGGTTTAATCGTTTTAGAAGTAAGAGAAAAGTGAATTTTTCAAAAGTATATATGAAAAATTGATTTCTAGTATCATTATTTTCATAAAAGAAGAACTTATGGATTGCCTGAGCCGATTCTAGTACCTATGCAGTTAATAAATGGTTCATTTCAAATGTTATTTGCTAGTGAATACAATTCGAGGTCTAGACTTTGGATTACTATTATGGTGAATACATGGAAGTGTTTTATCCGTATTTGGGAAGAAAGTAGAGGCGCTAGGTTTAAGTGTTTCATTTTGAACACGCGTATTTAACGAAGGGTTCTCATAATGAATTTGTTTTTCTATTAAAATATAAGTAGAAATATAATTATTTAATAATAGATTCCCGTTAGTTTTTAAGAAATCGGGTTCATAGTTTAATAATTCAATTAATAGATCAACTGTCCAAAAGACAAATAAACTCGTTGATAAAAATTCTTGTCGAGAACTGCAGCGAACAATTGATTCGCTGAGATCTAATAATAGTTGCCGAATTGATTTTAATGCGAATGCAGCAGGTATTTTTTCTATCGGGTTCAAGTAAAGATGAGTGTCTTTATCTAGAGTATCAATAAAACTTACAATGGCATGACATGTATTCGCTATTTGTTCAGATGATTGTAAATCTGTAATCTCCGCTTGCTTTATGTTTTTGAACCATTTCTCAAGGCGTACTTTTAAAGCATCTGCTTTCATTTCACGAATTTTATTCCTAGCCCATTTCCTGGGTTCTTCGTGACCATCTTCATACAATATAAGATCCAAAGGGCCATGTTTATCAAAGCTCATCATTTTGACTAACAATTTAAAATATTGTTTTGTTGATAATGGATTATCTAGTTGAAAAAATCGGCTTTTCATTTTTAATTGTTCAACGGTTGGAGCTTTCGTAGCAGTTGATTTCCAATTTTTTAATTCGTCATCAGTTAAGACTCGTTGCTGAGGTGAAATAATTTCAGTTGAGCTATCTTGAGAGTTAATTTCTAGTAATTTTTTACTGATTGCTTGTGCACTAAAAGATATTGCATCCAGAAATTCGGTCTCATTTGAGCCATCATTGAAACCAAATATAAATTTATTGAGAGGATTCACATCTGCCAGCTCTGTCATACTTTCTTTTTTAATGAGCTGTCCGGGATAATCAGCGGCTCGATGAAATGCAAGGATCATACAACTGCGAGCACAATTTTCTTTAGTCCGAAAACGATGATGGACTAAAGAACCAGCTGAAAAAACTGTTGTTAATGGCTTGTTTGGATGATGTGCTTCTACAACCATCGGATTTTCTGTATCCAAAACAGAACGTTGAAATGCAAACATGTCGTCAATATTGTTTTCTGTGATGAAGATACTAGCATTTTCTGTTGAATATGCTTCTCCTGTTGGGAGAACTCGGCAATTACGTGCACCTTTATGAGTTCCTGGAATGAAAACGAAATTCTGACCTTTTGGTCCGCTGACCTTACCTCTTTCCCAAGTGAGAATAACCTTAAATTCCAGTCGAAAAGGGGTGTTGTCTATGTGCAGCATATTGTCTTGAGCTAATACTGAAATAGGTTCTGCATCTTTAGCTCGCGCATCGACCATGCGTATTGGTCCACCAACTTGATAAGCTATTAATGCAATTAATAAAGGATCCAAAAAGGCCCCGTTAAAATCTGGATTACTTAAAAATTGAGGGAAATTGCCTAAGTTTACATAAGAATGGATCCAGCTAAAATTCCCACTGGCTTTCATAATATCGGTATATTGACTAACTAATTTTTCAAAATCAGATTGATTAATCAAATCACCTATCATCGTTGCACCGTGTTGTTCCAGCGACTCTGTGAGAGTTACGAATAACTGCTCCAATTTTAAAGCTGTTTGAGCGTCAAATTGTTTAGACCAGGATATTTTTAAATACCCCATCAACTTTACGCGAAACTCTTGTTTAGTATCCAAATCTTTTAATCGGTTGTAAGCGGTAGGTTTGCGCAGTAAATCAGGTGTTACCAACTCTGGTTGCATAGAGGTCCCGCGTGTTCTTGCTTGCACCAAGCTATCCACTTGTCCCTTTTCCAGGGGTAAATGCATTCGTAACGTTTGTTTCATGGGCCCCTCTTTTGTTCAAAAGAAGAAACAAAGTTGTATCATCAAGGATAGTATAAACCTTGAACCTTAAGGAAATATTAAGATATATACCTAAATCACTAGTGTATTTAGGTATAGGTTGTTTTTCCATGAGGGTTCCTATGACTTTATTGTGATAAGAAATCCACAATATATTTTCCAATAACATCCGTTTCAACTAGAAAAGTATCGTGGCCGTAACTGGAGTGATGTTGAATCAAATGCGCATGTGCGCCAGCGTCTTTTAAGCATTGAAATAATTCAGCTTGTTGTTGAGGGGTAAATAAAATGTCGGAATCAACAGAAATGACGAGTGTTTTGGCTTGAATTTTTTTAAAAACTTCTAAGGGTTTTTCATAATCGCGCGTGACATCAAATAAATCCATGGCGGTTAATAAATAGAGATAACAGTTTGCATCAAACTGAGTAGCAAATTTAGTGGCATTGTATTCTAAATAATTTTCCACTTCACAAGGTAGGTTAGGGGCTATCTTATGATTGTTTGAAAATTTTTGATTAAGGTCAGCAGGATTTCGATAAGTAAAATGTCCTAGTTTTCTAGCAATCTTTAAACCATTTGTCGGATTCGTTTCATAAAAACCATTTTGATACTCAGGATCTAATTGAATCACTTCACGTTGTACGACGCGATTCGCAATATTTGCAGGATATGCTTTGTAGGACGAAGAAGTAAGAACCAAATATTTCATAGTATCCGGATATAAAATTCCCCAAATGAGCGATAGCATGGCGCCAACAGAGTTCCCAATAATGGCATGAAAATTTTTTATTTTGAGGCAATCAAGTAATATTTTTTGTGAATGTACGATGTCATTCATCGTAAGTGTTGGAAAGTTTGCTCGATAAGGTTTCTTGGTTTTTGGATCAATGGATAATGGGCTAGATGATCCATAACAGCTGCCTATATTCCCAATACAAATAACAAAATATTTATGACTATCTATAGGTTTGCCAGGCCCTACCATGTTTTCCCACCAACCTGGCTTATCTTCTTCGGAGTGTGATGCGACATGATGACTGGGTGACAAAGCGTGGTGGATTAAAATGACATTATCGTGTTCGGGAGATAGTTCCCCATAGGTTTCATAGACAATTTCTAGGGGATTGATGGACCCACCCAATTCAAACTCGAAATTCTCGTGCGAAATAAACTTATAATGTCCCTCAGAAGTT
>JAFEDO010000242.1 GCA_018241565.1 Pseudomonadota bacterium | reverse complement strand
CTATCAATTGCATTTGCATCACAGAAACAGTCGCTAGTAATCGCTCATCTCGTAAGCGTGCTTGTAATAGTTGCGCATTCATTTCAGCAAGCACATACAAAGTTTCTCTTTGAACAGCAAGTGAAGAAGCGTGTTCCATTTCATTATGCCATTCAGGTGTTAATCGACGAGTGGCCATTTCAGTTGCAATCTGTAATGGACTTTTATTTGCTAAATTAGCATCTGAATTGGGTTGTGGTAGTCGATCAGCATACATTTCTTTAAGATTATTCACACCGATATTCACGAGAGAAGAATAACTTTGTAGCGATGCGATATATTTCTTTTTATCATCGTCTGATGCATTCGCATAAGTACTTGGATCAGGTAGGGTAAGAGGGAGTTGTTGTTGAGTTAGACTTTGTATGAATTGCAATGCTAAGTCACTTTGGTTTTGTGGTTTTTGATTTTGAGAATAAAAAGCACTGTTAAATTGGCTTTGTTGATCGGGTGGAATAGGTTGGTAAGTCAGAGGTCCAAGTAATACATCTAAGTTAGAAGCTCTTTGATTACTGTTCACTGAAGCAAGATAGGCTCTTAAAGCATCTAGCTTTAACATATCAGCATTCATGCTATCTAAAGTTGTTAATGTGTAACTTGATCCAGCACTGACGGTTGTCATGGTTTGAAGAAGTTGTTGGATAGCACCATCTATTGTGTTGGTAGAATTAATTTGGGGTGTGCTGAAGCTAGGAGGTGGTGCTTCAAGATTAATCCCAGAGTAAAGCGCGATGTTTTGTATCAACAGTTTAATTTGTTGAAGTATGGCTGCACTCCCATCATCGTCTGCTGCAGCTGTGATTGGTAAACATAGAGTTAAAACAATGGTGAATGCTTGAAAAACTTTAAATAATTTATGAGTGAATCGATTCATAGTAACTGTCTCCTTCTATTCGTGATCTTCGCCTTCTAAAGCTTTTAAAACGATGTTAAATCTTTTTTCTGAAAATACCCGAGAGAGTAAACGTAATCGTTCAAATACGATATTTCTCCGTAGAAAAATGCCGGAGGGATCATCAGAACCTTCGCTATCTTCTTCAGCATAAATTAATAATCTTGAAGCAGAACCCGGATGTGCTGTATCAATAGCCTGTAATAAACGCAAGGAGCGACTGGATTTAATATTACAAGCGACACGGACAAATAAAGATTCTTTGCCCATTTGAGTCATATCGATACCTGTAAGATCATCGAGCTCTTGACCCAGCTGTTGAATAGCCTGCTCTAGTTCCTGATTTCCATCTAATGTCCACGTTTCAACGCCTTCCATGAAGGTGACAACCCTGTATATCATGGTGTCTTGGTAATTAAACCAATAATCGTGGGATCCTTTTAAACTTAGATCTGGCATTTTTTTATAAATTTCCTAAAGTAGTAGGCTTATTAATAATGAGCATGCTAATTTAGGAAACTTAACCAGAAAGGTCAAGGGAATAAGAGGGGAATGAAAGTTTTTCCCTAACCCCCTAAATCTAAGATAAACTGGCAAGATACCAAACACTGTGTTAAAATTTAACTCAGGCTGGTAATTTAGTTTTATTCCCTAATCAATGAGGAGTGATGCTATGGCTGAAAAGACGCCTGAAGGGGCTAAAAAAGACAAGGAAAAACCACGTCGATTTCGTCGGTTTATTAAATCGAATTTTAATGCCGCTAAATGGATGAATCTGAATCGTATCAAAGCGACTAATCAATCTTTAAAAGATCTCATATTGAGTTTTTTCGTCGTGAAAAAAGGAGGTCAAGAAGAAGATTTCAATGTGGCGACGCAGCGTTTAGGTTTAAATGATGCTGAGCTTCGCCTAAGACAAAAGCAATTTTTATTTTTTTCAGGACTCATGCTATTAGTCGCATTACTTATGTTTTCTTATGCTATCTATCTTTTTTCCACTAAAGCATTTTTGGGAGGATCAGTTGGGTTCTCAGCAACTCTGGTCGCACTAGCCATGGCATTTCGTTATCATTTTTGGTTTTTTCAAATTAAAAAACGTAAATTAGGATGTACTTTTTCAGAGTGGTTAAGGCAGGGATTTGCGGTGACATTTAGCAACTCTACTCAAATGTCGCAGGTGAAGAAATAAGAACCCTGAATATTAAATTGCTTGGATTGCACTAATTATTAAGGTGATACAGATGAAAAGACAACGAATTTTAAATATCAGTCAATGTATAACGTTCTTGTTGCTTTTAATTCCAAGTATCGTGTTGGCTGCAACAGATCCAGGAAACCCTTTAAATTTCAGACCCCCCGCTACAGATATGTCCGTTGTTTTTCTTGGTAACCTCTTTGGAATCGTAGATGGCATTTTGCATGGAACTTCTAGCCAAATTATGGGAGCTATGTTCAGCGTTTTTAACGCAGCTATTTTATCTCTAGGCGGCATTCTATTAATGTATACGTTAATCATCGGAACGCTGAATACCGCACATAAGGGTGAAGCCTTAGGTGAGAAATGGCATACGATGTGGGTACCTATTCGTTCTGCTATGGCCGTGGCTTTATTGATTCCTAAAGCAAGTGGTTACTGTTTAATGCAAATATTTGTGATGTGGGTTGTTGTACAAGGTGTGGGTGCTGCAGATAAAACTTGGAATGCAGCATTGGATTATCTAGGTCGTGGTGGAGTCATCATACAGCATTCATTGCAAGGGGTTAATGGTAATGATGACAAAGTGGATATCGCTAAAAAGATATTAAATGCACAAGTTTGTATGCATATGTTG
>JAFEDO010000241.1 GCA_018241565.1 Pseudomonadota bacterium | reverse complement strand
GATATTAAGTCTTTCTAAACTCGCTTCGCTCGTTAAGAAAGACTAAATTCCGGGATGACAATAGCATGCTGCCATCATCCCGGCCTCGTGTTACGGCAAAGCTTTTCATATATCAGCTGTAACACAAGAGCCAGGATCCAGCGACTTTTGGACATCCATGAAAGGTCAAATTTTAAACTGAATTATCAGTAATAAAAACAAACATTTTTAACTTTACAAATAGGGCTAGGTAAGGCAATTTACGCGGCTAATAAAAGAATAAGAAAGGACTTTTGGCCCATGCCATCAGCTGCAAGGACGTTAATATATATAGTATGGCTCGCTGCCCTCACTGGCTGCATGATGGGACCTGACTTTCATTCTCCTGATGCACCAAAAACTAAGTCTTATACCAAATCACCTTTATCTAAGAAAACTGCTTCTGCTCCGTTAAAAGGATCTGCAGGGAAAGCACAACATTTTGTTAAGGTAGATGATATCCCTGAAGAATGGTGGACACTCTTTCGCTCCCCTGCCCTCAATGATTTAATTAAAACAGGCATAGCACATAGTCCAAATTTAGCTGCGGCAGAAGCAACTTTACGTCAAGCGCGAGAAACTTGGTTTGCTCAAATCGGATCAACGATGTTCCCTAGTGTGAATGTGCAAGGCAATGCACAACGACAAGGTTTCGCACTTTCTACCATCGGTGTTGAACGTGCTCCCATTCAAGTATTTGATACATTCTCAACCGCGTTTAATGTTTCCTATACATTTGATTTATTTGGTGCGAATAGACGACAAATCGAAGCCGTCAGAGCACAACTTGATAATCAAAAATATCAAATGGAAGCGGCTTACCTCACATTAACATCTAATATTGTGACTATAGCCATTAACACGGCTTCATTCCGTGAACAAATTCGAGTGACTCATGAATTAATTCAATTACAAGCGGATCAACTCGCGATTGTGAAAAAACAATTTACGGTAGGTGGCGCTTCAGAAGCTGATGTGCTCAGTCAAGAAAGTCAACTTGCTGCAACAAGAGCAACACTGCCACCACTGCAACAAAGTTTAGCGCAATCACATCATGCGTTAGCTGTTTTAATCGGTGCTCTCCCGAGTGAAGCACAATTACCCGTATTGAAACTAGAAGAACTGCATTTACCCAATGAATTACCCGTGAGTTTACCTTCTGCCTTAGTTCGTCAAAGACCCGACATTCGCGCTTCCGAAGAATTATTACATGCAGCCAGCGCACAAGTGGGCGTTGCAACTGCCAATTTACTCCCTCAAATTACTTTGACTGGTACATATGGTTGGACTAATCCAAGTGCCCACGATTTATTTGATCCAAGAAATGTTGTATGGTCACTTGCAAGTGGTATTACTCAACCGATATTTGCTGGCGGATCATTGCGCGCTAAACAACGAGCAGCAGTCGCAGGCTTTGACGCTGCCGCAGCTCAATATAAACAAACCGTTCTTCAAGCATTTCAAAATGTGGCCGATACGTTACGTGCATTAGAAAATGATGCAAAAACCTTAAGAGCACAAAGACAAGCTGAAGTGGCTGCTGAAAAATCTTTGCAATTAACACAAAAACAATTTCAACTGGGTGGCGTTAGTTATACCACTTTACTCACTGCCCAAAAACAATATCAACAAACCAAGATCAATCGTGTTCAAGCAGAAGCTCAGCGTTTTACTGACACTGCTGTTTTATTTCAAGCTCTCGGTGGTGGTTGGTGGAACCGTAAAGGTAAGGAAAGTTAAATGAAAAAAAATATGCTCATCATGCTTATCTGTGTCGGCATATTGTTCGGCGGTATTTTTCTATATAAATTCATCGGCGGTTTGATGTTTAAAAAATTTATGCAAGAAAACCAATCTCCTGCTGTTACAGTATCCGCCATGAAAATTGGATACTCATCTTGGCATCCTCTTGTCAAAGCTTCTGGTAGTTCACGTGCGATACGAGGTGTCGATGTAACCACTGAATTAGCGGGTTTGGTAAAAACTATTTATTTCACACCAGGCACATCTGTGGATGAAGGCACTGTGTTAGTACAGTTAAATGCAGATGCGGATAATGCGCAACTTCGCGCATTGGAAGCCACTGCCAACTTAGCTGAAATTACTTACAATCGTGACAAGGCACAGTATGAAGCAAATGCTATCAGTAAAGCTATTTTAGATACCGATGAAGGTAATCTTAAAAATAGTAAGGCATTAGCCGAACAACAAGCAGCAACCGTTCTTAAAAAAACAATTCGTGCGCCTTTTACAGGTCGATTGGGTATTTCACAAGTCAACCCCGGTCAATATCTTAATCCCGGTGACAAAATTGTCACTTTACAGCAACTCGACCCTATTTATGTTGATTTTTTTGTTCCACAACAAACGCTCACGCAACTTAAAATGAATCAACCCGTGCAAGTATCTATAGACACTTTCCCCGATAAAATATTTTCTGGAAAAATTACGACTATCAATCCGATTGCTGATTCAACTACTCGCAACGTGGAAATCGAAGCTACTTTAGAAAATCCTAATCATGATCTTGTGCCTGGCCTTTACGGTGTCGTAGAGGTTCGTACAGGTGAACCACAACAATATCTCACACTACCTCTCACAGCGCTTAGTTTTAATCCTTACGGCGATATCGTTTTCATTGTAAAAGAAGATGGTAAAGACAAAAAAGGAAAACCACTTTTGAAAGTCACCCAAACTTTTGTAAAAACAGGTGAAACACGCGGTGATCAAATCAGCATACTCGAAGGATTAAAAGAAGGTGACATGGTGGTAACCAGCGGACAAATGAAATTAAGAAATGGTAGCACCGTTATTATTAATAATACTGTGGCACCACTCAATAACCCTGCACCTAATATAACAAACGAGTAACCCTATGCAGTTTACAGACATTTTTATTAAAAAACCTGTACTAGCCACCGTACTTAGCTTGCTCATTTTAGTTTTAGGTTTGAGATCGGTATTTTCACTACCGATCAGTGAATTCCCATTTACTGAAAATGCCGTAGTCACAGTGAGTACCACTTACACTGGGGCCAATCCAAATATTATTGCTGGATTCATCACTACACCATTAGAAAATTCTATCGCTCAAGCGAATGGTATCGATTATATGACTTCGATCAGTAATCAAGGTATCAGTACTATCCAAGCTTACTTACGTCTCAATTATGATTCCATTAAAGCACTCAGTGAAATCAATACGAAAGTAAACGCAGTCCTCAACCAATTACCTAGGCAATCACAACAACCGGTGATCACGGTTGCGGTTGGTCAAACCATTGACTCTATGTATATTGGTTTTTACAGCAAAATGTTACCGGGCAATAAAATTACTGATTACATTATTCGAGTTGTTCAACCCAAACTTCAAGCAGTCCCTGGTGTTCAACAAGCTGAAATTTTAGGAGGAAGACAATTCGCATTACGCGCATGGCTAGATCCCAGTAAACTAGCGGGTTATGGCATTACAGCTGGTGACATATCAAATGCTCTCGCCAATAATAATTTTATTTCTGCTGCAGGTCGGACCGATGGCAGTATGTATACAGTCAATCTCACTGCTAATACTGATCTCAATACTGTTGATCAATTTAAACAACTCATTTTAAAAGCGCAAAATGGGGCGATTGTCCGATTGGGTGATCTAGCCAATGTCAGTTTGGGCGCAACCAATTATGACAGTGCCGTTAGTTTTAATGGACAATCATCCGTATATGTCGGTATCAAAGTGGCACCAGCAGCAAATGTACTGACGGTAATTGATGGTGTTAAAAAAGCATTTGCTAACCTTCATCAACAATTGCCTACCGGACTAAATGCAGAAATCGTGCACGATTATACAGAGTTTATTCAAAACTCTATTACAGAAGTTCAACATTCTATATTGGAAGCATTGCTCATCGTCACCGTTGTTATCTTTTTATTTTTGGGATCGATTCGATCGGTCATTATTCCAGTGATTGCAATGCCTTTATCTTTAATTGGCGCTTTCTTTCTGATGCTATTGCTCGGCTATTCTATTAATTTACTAACTTTGCTAGCGCTTGTGTTAGCCATTGGATTGGTTGTTGATGATGCCATTATCGTTGTAGAAAATATTCAAAGACATATTGAAGAAGGAAAAGAACCTTTAGCCGCTGCTCTTCAAGGCGCACGTGAATTAGCAAACCCTATTATCGCCATCTCTATTGTTTTGATCGCTGTGTATGTACCTATTGGATTTATGGGAGGCTTAACAGGATCTTTATTCACTGAATTTGCTTTTACATTGGCTGGCGCTGTTGGCGTTTCAGCGGTAATCGCTTTAACACTCTCACCGATGATGTGTTCAAAGTTTTTAAAATTATCTGACAATAATAATCATAATAATAAATTCGTTCATTTTATTGATAAACAATTTGAACGCCTGCAGCATGGATATCAAAATTTACTGCATTCATCTCTCAACTATCGACCTGTAACACTTGTGTTCTCATGTATCATTCTCGTGAGCATTTATTTTTTATATGCTACTTCAACGTCAGAATTGGCACCACAAGAAGATCAAGGCATTATTCTTTCACAATTGACAGCAGCACCAAATGCAAGTTTAGGACAAACACAATTGTATTCTCATCAAGTGTATGAGGTTTTTAAATCATTCCCTGAAAACTTACGTTCATTTTCAATCGATGGTGCTAATGGTCTTAACACAAATATTAGTGGGATGTTAATGAAGCCTTGGAGTCAAAGACGGTTAAGCAGTAATGAATTACAACCTATCGTACAAAATAAATTGAATCAGATTGCTGGTGCGCAAATTGCCGTATTCCAACTCCCCTCTCTACCAGGTACGCAAGGTTTACCCATTCAATTTGTGATCGGCACAACAGAAACTTATGATCGTTTAAATGAAGTGAATCAAATTTTTCTTCAAAAAGCCCGTGCTTCGGGAATATTTATGTACGCGGATACCGATCTTAAAATTGATAAATCTCAAACTAACATTACATTGAATCGCGATAAAACTTCTCAAATGGGCCTTACGATGCAAGACATTGGTAATGTATTAGGAGGCGCATTAAGTCAAAACTATATTAATTATTTCAATTATTCGGGACGATCTTATCAAGTCATTCCTCAAATGATTAGAGATACTCGGCTAAATAGCGATCAATTATTGAATTACTACATCCGAAGCATTAATGGCACTTCAATTCCATTATCTACCGTAGCTAATGTAAAAAATATTACTGTTCCTGAATCTTTAAATCATTTTCAACAGCTAAATTCAGCAACCCTTTCTGCTGTGAGTTTTCCTGGAGTCACCATGGGGCAAGCACTTGCCACTCTTGAAAAAATTGCCAATGAAGTATTACCTTCTGGCTTTAGTATTGATTATGGCGGTCAATCACGACAATTTATCCAAGAAAGTACTGCATTAGTTATTACTTTTTTCTTTGCGCTTATTATCATTTATCTTTCTTTAGCGGCTCTATTTGAAAGTTTTACTGATCCATTAACTGTATTAATTAGCGTTCCTATGTCTATTTGTGGCGCGCTTATTTTTATTAGTCTTGGTGTCGGTCATGCCAGTTTAAATATTTATACGGAAGTAGGATTAGTGACGTTGATTGGTTTAATCAGTAAACATGGGATTTTGATTGTACAATTTGCTAACGATTTACAATTAACGGGCAAGATGAAACGCGAAGCGGTTGAAATGGCAGCGAGTATCCGATTACGTCCCATATTAATGACGACTGCTGCCATGGTGCTTGGCGTTATACCATTAATTAATGCGTCAGGCGCAGGAGCCGAAAGTCGATTCAACATTGGACTTGTGATTGCAACGGGTATTTCGATTGGAACTTTATTTACTTTGTTTGTTGTGCCGGCGATGTATATGTATTTAGCGCAAGAACATCATAAAGCTTAAACTAAGCTTCATTCTTTCCCGTGTAATAGTGGGACAAAAATAACGGGATCTAATATTTTGCTGGAATACTCTTTTCCATGTTTCTCGATGAATTGTAAATATTGTAAATGACTTTCACCGACCGGCATCACTAAACATCCACCGTCAGTTAATTGTGATAGCAAAGCATCGGGTACTTTTTCTGCGGCAGCGGTCACAATAATTGCATCATAAGGTGCATGTTCAACCCAACCTAAAAATCCATCGCCATATTTTAAGAATATGTTTGTATAGGATTTTAATTTTTCTTTCGCGTTAAGATATAAATCATTAATCCTTTCAATCGTATAAATTTCTTCTGCGACATGAGATAAAACGGCGGCTTGGTAACCTGATCCTGTCCCAATTTCTAAAATATGTTTTAAAGGATGGTGTTCCAGTAAAACTTCTGTCATGCGCGCGACAACATAAGGTTGAGAAATAGTTTGGTGAGCGCTGATTGGTAATGCAGAATCTTCATAAGCGAATGGAATATAACTGGGATCAACAAACTGTTCTCTAGGTACCTTGGTTATGGCATCCAATACTTGAGAAT
>JAFEDO010000240.1 GCA_018241565.1 Pseudomonadota bacterium | reverse complement strand
TTTCTAACTGCCTTAAACCTTGTTCTACATCGCGAGTCGTACCTTTGGCATGAATACGAAAGAGAGCTGTTCTTCCGTAGGAGTCTAAATCACCCAGTACAGCAGCTCTATCATAAAAATGAAAAGCCATCACCAAATTAGGCGGAGTCGCGCGACCAATCTCACTATACAAGCCTAACATATGCAATGCATAAACATTGTTTTGTTTCGCAGCGGCACAATAATATTGATACGCCGTTTTATAATCTCGAGGTACTCCATAGCCCATTGCATGACAACGTGCTAAATATACTTGTGAGGTAGCATTACCTGGGTTACTGCCATCTGCTTTTGCCGCAATTTTTAAATATTTCACAGCGAGTTCATAATCTTGTGAAACTACCGTACCTTCGAAATAATATCTTCCTAAGTGAGCAGCAGCCCATGCATTATTAAATTCATCTGCTAATTTTTTTAAATATTCAGCAGCTTTTTCATCACTATGATGAACTCCTTTACCGAGCAAGTAACAAATAGCTAAATCAGCATAGGCAGGAGATGAACCCATTGCAGCGGCTTCATTAAGATACTTAAGTCCATTTTTATAATCTACATCAAGACCTTCGCAACCTTCTATAAATATATGACCCAATAAATAACAGGCTTCAACTGATTTTTTTTCATAAAGCTCTTGAAGAAGTAAGATCCCTTTCTTCACATCTCGATCTTTTCCAGATTCAGTGGATAGTAAAAGTTTGGCAAGTTCTAGCTTTGCCTCTAAATCACCCTTCTCCGCATCTGTATTTAACATTTTTAAATACGATTCTAAGTTCAAACCCATTTTAAAAGCCATTAATAAAAAAGGATCAAACATGGGTTGAAGTAAGGGAACTTTTTGTAAAATAATTCTGTAAGCCGCATTCTCCTCTATAATTTCCAATATAAATTTTTTATAAGGCTTTAATAATTTCGGCAAAGCTTTTTTTAAAACGCCATGGCTCCCATCAGCATTACGATGATTACCTCTTCCCGTAATAATATAAATTTCTCTTGTTTTTTCTTCGGGAGCTTTTGCAAATGCTTGATTAATTGAAACTCTTGCTTCTTCTACCGTATAGCCGTGAAAATCTAACATGCAGAAAAGATCTCGATCGCTATTTAGTCCGTCTTTCATATACATAAACTCCGTTAAAGTTTATTTTTATTAATAAAATAATTTTGGGGAAATTAATGGGATTTCCTTGATATTTGAATACACAAAGTATATACTTTTACATGAGTTAATTAAAAAAGGCAACGATTATGAGAGTAGAAGCACGAATTCAAAAATGGGGAAACAGTCTAGGCTTGAGAATAACGGGCGTTATGAAAACTATCCCTCAATTTAAAGCAGAAATGCCTGTTGTTATCGAGATTAACAAACAAGGGATAAAAGTAACTCCCTCTAAAAGAATAGCTATATTGCCATTAACAGAAAAACAACTTTTAAAAGGCTTGAATAGAAAAACGGCCCATGCAGATGCTTTAGCGATTATCACTCATAAAGAATGGGCAGATTAAATGAAAAGTTATATCCCTGAACGTAATCACGTAATCTGGCTTGACTTCGAACCTACAAAAGGTAAAGAAATTGGAAAATACAGACCTGCTTTGGTTCTTTCTTCCAAAGAATATAATAAAAATACCGGTTTATTGATATGTTCTCCAATCAGTACCAGCATACGTCATCACATAACAGAAGTACCAATTCAATGTCTTGAGAAACCTTCTGTTGTTGCAGCAAGTCTCATCCAAACGTTATCTTGGCCTGAACGCAAAGTAAAATTTATTAAAGAAGCTGAACCAGATATATTACAAGAAGTTTTAATGCGTATTCTTCCATTAATTGGTGCAAAGGATTTTCTAACTGATCCTTAAGCTTTCAAAAGAACTAGCTAGCTGAAATCTTGGGCTGCATTACCCCGAGAGAAATCACCAGCTTCAATCCCATTTCCACACTCATATCTAATTCAACAATATCCTTTTTAGGAATCATCATCAGAAAACCAGAGGTAGGATTGGGCGTTGTTGGAATGAAAATTGTCACCATTTCTTCGCCAGTTTTAGTTGAAATCTCTTGAGCAGAATTGCCGGTCAAGAAAGCAATACTCCAAAGACCTTTTCGGGGATACTCCACTAATAAGACTTTTCGAAAAGATTCGCCGCCAGGGGAAAGAATTGTTTCAGCAACTTGCTTAACACCGCTATAAATCGATCGCACAATGGGAATCCGACCTAGAATTCTTTCTCCAAAATCAACTAGCTTCTTTCCGAAAAAGTTTGTGGCAATCACGCCGGTAGTGAAAACAACGAGTAATGAAATAATGACGCCTAATCCAGGAATATGAAATCCTAAAAGAACATCGGGTTGGTACGCATGAGGGATTAACGCCATTGAGTTATCGAGCAAATCCACTAAAAATCGGATAATGACTAAAGTCGCCCATATTGGTAACCAAACTAATAAGCCGGCAATGACATATCCTCGAATCGTTTTACTTTTCATTTTTTTCCTTTGCCTTTGTTGTTTTTTCTGACTTCTCAACTTTATCTGATTTAGCAGGTTTAGTATCAGTTTCTTTTGAGGTTGAATCTTTCGCTTTCCCTTTTTGGCTATAGTCCGTCAAATACCATCCGCTCCCTTTAAACTGAATTCCTGGGGCAGAAACTAATTTTTCTAAGGTATTTTTACCGCATTTAGGACAACGTTTTAAAGGTTTATCTGAAAAAGATTGCAGTTCATCCAATTGATGACCGCAAGCTCGACACGCATATTCATAGATTGGCATAATGGGCTCCCATAAAAAACGGATGGATTATATAATAAATCCATTCGAAGCAGATATAGATAATATGCAGATATTAATCTAAAATCATTCCCCTCTTTAAAGAATTATGGGAAAAACTTATGCGCACATCGCAGTACCTATTAACCACTCATAAAGAAACGCCAGCGGATGCTGAAGTCGTTAGTCACCAACTCATGTTACGAGCCGGAATGATTAAGAAGCTTGCCTCGGGCTTGTATAGCTGGTTGCCTTTGGGGCTGCGCGTCTTACGAAAAGTGGAAAACATTGTGCGCGAAGAAATGAATCGTTCCTCGCTTGAGATACTGATGCCTTCTGTTCAACCCGCTGAATTATGGCAAGAGACTGGACGTTGGGATAAGTTTGGTCCCCTGCTATTAAAAATAACTGATCAAAATAAACGTGAATTCTGTTATGGACCCACTCATGAAGAAGTAGTCACTGATATCGTTCGAAATGAAATTCATAGTTATAAACAATTGCCACTCACGCTTTATCAAATTCAAACAAAGTTTCGTGATGAAATTCGCCCACGCTTCGGTGTAATGCGGGCGCGAGAATTTCTGATGAAAGATGCTTATTCTTTTCATTTAGATCAAAAATCGTTAGAACAAACTTACCAAGTGATGTATCAAACTTACTCTAAAATTTTTGATCGCATCGGATTAAAATATCGCGCTGTATTTGCCGATACTGGTAGCATTGGTGGCGCTGTTTCTCAAGAATTCCATGTGCTCGCGGATTCTGGTGAAGATTTGATTTTTTATAGTGATGAAAGTCAGTACGCAGCGAACGTAGAACAAGCTGAGGCGATTGCTTCTGAAAAAGCACCTAAAGCGCCTTCCGCGGAATTAAAAAAAGTAGACACTGGCAATGCCAAAACGATTGAGGAAGTCAGTCAACAATTAAAAACTCCTCCTGAAAAAATATTAAAAACATTGATTGTGAAAGGTGCCGATAATCATTTAATTGCTCTCGTGCTAAGAGGCGATCACGTTTTAAATCCTATCAA
>JAFEDO010000023.1 GCA_018241565.1 Pseudomonadota bacterium | reverse complement strand
ATCCAGAATTTGATACCTTATTTTTAAAAATGAAAAATATGCCAAATGGCCCAGAAAGATTGGCAGTTATCAAACAAATGTTAGAAATTGTTAGAAACGATTCGCCATGGGTATGGGGTTATCACCCTGAATCTTTAGTGTTATTACATAACTGGGTGAGTCCTCAAAAGATTAATGCGATTTATTCTGATACGCTAAAATACATGCGTATTGATCCTAAAGAACGTGCCAAACAAAGATTATTATGGAATAAACCAATTGTATGGCCAATTTATGTTTTCTTTGGACTTTTAATGTTGTTAATTATTCCTGTGATTGTGAGATATTGGAAAAAAGAACATAAACCTCATTAAACCTAAAAGGAATGACATGTTTGCCTATTTACTTCGCCGAATTCTTTATGCAATCCCTGTTTTAATCGGTGTGAATTTAATTACATTTTCTTTGTTTTTCATGCTGAATTCACCAGATGATATGGCGCGCGCTCATTTAGGATATAAAAATGTGAATCAAGCAGCTGTTGAACGTTGGAAAATAGAATACGGTTATAACAAACCATTATTTTATAACCCCAAAGACGATGGAATTCAAAAAATAACCGATACTTTATTTTTTCAAAAATCGGTTAAATTATTTTCATTTGATTTTGGCAGTTCCGATGGCGGTAGTGATATTAGTTATGATATCACACAGCGTATGTGGCCGAGCCTTGCTGTTGCTATTCCAATTTTACTTTTAGGGTTATTGGTTGAAATCACTTTTGCTATTCTCATGACTTTCTTTAGAGCGACATACTTAGATTTTGGTGGCGTGTTATTCTGCATTATTTTAATGTCGATATCAGGACTTTTTTATATTATTGGCGGGCAATATCTCATTGGAAAATTATTAAATTTAGTTCCAATTTCTGGATATGATGGGGGATTCAGTGCTTTTAAATTTGTGATTTTACCAGTGGTTGTCGGTGTTATCGGTGGTTTAGGAGGCAGTGCACGTTGGTATCGCACTATTTTCTTGGAAGAAGTTTCAAAAGATTATGTAAGAACCGCTCGCGGAAAAGGATTATCTGAGATTAAAGTTTTATTTAAACATGTTTTAAAGAATGCCATGGTTCCGATCTTAACGGGTATTGTTGTCATTATTCCTATGTTATTCATGGGGAGCTTAGTCTTGGAATCATTTTTTGGAATACCCGGATTGGGCAGTTACACCATCGATGCAATACAACAACAAGATTTTGCAATTGTCCGTGCCATGGTATTTTTAGGATCGGTACTTTATATCATAGGGTTAGTCTTAACTGATATCTCGTATACCTTGGTGGATCCGAGGGTGAGGCTGGAGTAGCCCCCACCCTAACCCTCCCCCGGAGTACCGGGGGAGGGAATATTATTTCCCCTCCTTTGGAGTGCCGAGGAAGGGAATAATAATATTCCCTCTTCAATACTCTAAGCGGGAGAGAATAAAAAGAAATTTTAAAATTCCCTCCCCCGGTACTCCGGGGGAGGGTTAGGGTGGGGGAATTTTGAATGCCAATTAAATTCGTCGTTTTATGGAGTGATGCACTTATTTATGTATTATTCGCAGCGATTAGCCTTTTTATTTTTTGGGCGCGAAGAAAATATCATCTTCGTAATTCATGGAAACAAGTTTTCAGTAAACCACTGGCGATGATTTCTATCGTTTTCCTTGTAGTATATTCTGGCATAGCTTTCTTAGATTCAATTCATTTTCAACCCAAGACAGAAAAATTTGCAATAGAAAGTGTGCTCGACCAAATTTTAGCGCCACTCAATACTTTTTACGAAGTCACTTACTCAAAACCATTTGCACTGCATTCTTACGCAAAAGACATCATGACTTTATCAGATGGAAGTGTCGTACGTGATTATCCAAAACTGAGTTATTCTGATTTAGGCCAAATATCTATAGAAGAGAGACGAGCGCATATGATAGATCGTACCCTCAATGGAGCTCAGTATGGCGCTGCAGCATGGATTATATTGTCCCTATTGATTTTCAGTTATCTATCTTATCGTTGGAAAACCAATATTTTTATCAGTTTAAAAAAGATTTTTTGTCATGAAACGGAATTACCTTGGTTAGCTTTTTTTATAACACTTGGCATTGTATTAATTTCTATGACTGTATCTTGGAATTTATCTCAAGAATTTCATATTTTTGGAACCGATAAAGTAGGGCAAGATGTTTTTTATGAAGCTGTGAAAAGTATTCGCACAGGATTAATCATAGGAACCTTAACGACATTATTAATGTTACCGTTTGCTATTTTCTTAGGAATAGCCGCAGGTTATTTTGGTGGGAAAATAGATGATTTCATTCAATACGTTTACACCACATTAAGTTCAATCCCTGGTGTTTTACTCATTGCAGCTGCAGTATTATCTCTACAAATTTTTATTGCAAACCATAGTCAGTGGTTTGAAACATTAACTCAACGTGCGGATGATCGATTACTCGCTTTATGCGCAATATTGGGTATTACGAGTTGGACAGCCTTGTGCCGAATCTTACGCGGAGAAACTTTAAAGCTACGTGAAATGGATTATATTCAAGCAGCTAGAGCACTGGGTGTTGGAAAATTACGAATTATTTCCCGGCATATTTTACCCAATGTGATGCATATTGTTTTGATAGGTGTTGTATTAGATTTTAGTAGCTTAGTGTTAGCAGAAGCTGTTTTATCTTATGTTGGTGTTGGGGTTGATCCAACGACGTTGAGTTGGGGAAACATGATTAATGCCGCACGATTAGAACTTGCCCGTGAACCTCTCGTTTGGTGGCCACTCTTAGCCGCTTTTATTTTTATGTTTATCTTAGTTTTATTTGCCAATGTGTTTTCAGATGCTGTGAGAGATGGGTTTGATCCCAGGATCCGGAAATTATAAAAAAGCGTATATAGGGATAATTTTTAAGCAGAACAGTACAGTTTTATGCCCCTCATAAGTACAACAAAACTCCAAAAAAGCTATTGACATACTAGCTATTTCTGTTTTACTAGCGCCCGCTTTTACAAAAGGTTTCGCCGTAACACTCTTGCCTTCCACTCGTGAATTTTAGGAGTACGAGACGAGTATCTTTACCACGCAGGATAGGTGTATGTATTAAGAGGATAAGGATATGCTTAAATCACTTCTAGAATTGTTTAATAAACATCCAAATAGTATTCATGAAACTTACTGGCAGCATGCGAAGTATGCCATGTCAATGGCTATTCGATTGCTTTGGACTGGTTTAAATCTTGCTTGTCATGCTGTATTTCCATTTTTAAGGATGAGCTATGCAAGAGATCAAGTATTGGATATTGCTGATACTTTGCTTGAACGTAATCCAACAAGTGTTTCAATTTCAACCTCAATATTTAATGATATTTCCGAAACGATTCACCACACCCCAATGATTCGGTTACAAAATTTTTCATCCGAACCCTATGTTAACGTTTATGCAAAGTGTGAAATGTTTTTACCCTCACTCAGTACGAAAGACAGAATAGTGATTGGTATTATCAGGGAGTTAGAAAGATCAGGAGAGTTAAAGAAAGGCGGGACAATTATTGAGGCATCTTCTGGTAATACAGGTTGTGCTGTTGCCATGCTGGCGGCATGTTTTGGTTATCGTGCGATTATTTCTGTGCCTGCAAAAACAAGCATAGAAAAAATTTCTATGATGAAAGCTTATGGAGCAACGGTGATAATTTCTCCACCCGATGCATCTAAATCATCGCCGGAACATTACGTCAATAAAGCTAAGCTCATTAAAGATGAAACACCAAACTCAGTTTTACTGAACCAATATGAAAATCCAGTCAATCCTAATATTCATTACCAACATACAGCAGCAGAAATATGGGGAGCGCTCAATGGGAACATTGATTGCGTCATTGTATGTTCGAGCTCTGGTGGCACCATCTCAGGAATAGGAAGATATTTGAAAGAAAAAAAATCAACCATCGAGATAGTGATGCCTGATCCAGTGGGATCAATTTACCATGATTATTTTAATAATAAGCGTGAGGATCAATCTTGCTATCGTCCTTATAAAATAGAAGGTATAGGCAAAGATTATATTTGTGGAAACATAGATTTTTCGGTGATTGATAATGTTGTTCAAGTGACTGATGAAGACGCATTTAATAGTGCAAAATATCTTGCTCGAGAAGAAGGTATTTTAGCGGGGGGTAGCTCAGGTGCTGCTTTGTATGTAGCTAATGTGTATGCGAAAAAATTCCAAGAAAAAAAACAAAAAGCCAATATTGTTGTCGTTTTACCAGATAGTGGCTTTAAGTATTTGTCGACTTTTTATAATGCAAACGAATAGTAATGAGTCTATAAAACTAATGTAATTAAAAGTTACCGTGATGGAAAATAGTAAAATAATAAAATTTAAATTTGAACGTAGAGCTGTAGTTATCGGTGAAACAGGTTTATGTGTAGAATGTTGTAAACAATTACTTGCCAAAGGTTGGGAATTACTTGCCGTTGTTTCAGATGATCAAGAAGTTGTAAATTTTTGTCAAAAAAACAATCTTAAATGTAATCCAGCTTCGGATTTAAAAGATCTTACCATAAATGAAGCTTGTATTTTATTTAGTATTATTAATCCGAATATCATTCCAAAAGATTTTCTTCAGCAGAAAAATATTCAATTAGCGATTAATTATCATGACAGTCTATTGCCTTTCTATGCCGGGAATAACAGCACAACATGGGCTATATTAAATAATGAAAAAACGCATGGGGTTACGTGGCACTTAATTGCTGAAGGTATTGACGAAGGTGATATTGTATTACAAGAAAAACTAACCATTGATTCAGATGAAACTGCCAATAGTTTAAATTTAAAATGTACTGAAAAATCCTTAGAGTTATTTTCTAAGTTAGTAAATCAGATCGAGTCTGGTAAAGTGTCTTTAAAGGCACAAGATTTATCAAAAAAAACTTATTATGGGCGATCTTTTATTCCTCATGAGTATGGTATTATTAATACTCTTCATGACAATGAAAGAGATCGTTATTGTCGGGGGCTTGCATTTGGTGAGCACTATGATAACCCAGTCGCAACAGTAAAGTTTTTTATTAATAATGAATTTATTATTCTTGATGAATATCTCGGTAACAGGTATTCATCTCAAGAAAAAAATAATCTTTTTTCTAACGTGAGTAATATTTATGGGGAACCGTTGCCGGATTCTCATTTTAAAAATATTGATTCTATAAAATCTAAAATTGAATTATTAACCGATGATGAAAAAATATTGCTTTCTCAACTAAAACAGAAAGAAAGAGCAATAAAAATAAAGCTTTTTAAGTTATTAGATTATTCTCAATGTGCGTTTGATGCGCCAATTCAAAAAGAAATTGAGCCAGCAGCTTTTATTAAAGAATTTGATTTGAAAAAATCTTTAAAAGATCGCCAGGTACTGTCCATACTTTTAATGACAATCTTTAAGATTTTCAATAAAGAATGTTTAATTACTTGTTACCAGGAAGCGGAAGGTAGTAATAGGCTTAAATCTTTGCTAGATAAAAAAGTTATTATCCCGCTCAGTAAGGATTTATTTAATAATAGTCTCGATGTTTTCCTTGATAAAGTAGAAAAATTCTTTAATTCTTCGGTGACAATGATTAAAGATTTTTTCTATCGTTATCACTTAATGAATTTTTTAACTGATGTTGGGATTTACATCAATACGCCCGTTTCTAATTTTCCTAAAGCACATCGATTATTAATTTCTGTAAATAATAATAAGATAAAATTTTACGGACTTGAGAACGATCAGGCTATCTTAAATTCATTGATGTCAGCACTCATCGAAGTTTTAAATCATTTTGAAGATAATTATAAGAAATCTTTAAAAGCTAATGAGATTAATCTGCTATCTTCAAAGCAGTATCAAGAGATTGTCTACGATTGGAATAATACAAATTACCCAGATATCAATAGGAGTACATTTTCAGAGTTTATCGAACAGCAAGCGATTGAGAAACCCGATGGCATAGCGATTCAATTTGAACAAGAAAAACTGAGTTATAGAGAATTAGATAAACTCACGAATCAATTAGCACGATATATTCGGAAGAAGTATGAGGGATTAACCGGTGCATCGCTCGAGCCAAATACCTTAATTGGGCTGTATTGTGATAGAAGCGTAGAAATGGTGATAGGGTTAATCGCGATAGTGAAATCTGGAGCAGCTTATGTTCCGATTGATCCGGATTATCCCGAATCAAGGGTTCAATATATTTTAAATGACACCAAAGCAAAACTAATAGTGACACAAAAACAATTTGTGCACGCGTTAAATCGTTTAAAGCTTAATGAAGAATCCGCATTGATACTGACAGATGAATTAGATTATCAAAAAGAAGAGACTCAGAGTTTAGAGTTAGCACGAAACCCTTCTCAGGTTTTATATGTGATATATACCTCAGGCACAACGGGCAATCCGAAAGGCGTGATAATCACGCACGAAGCGGTCATGAATTACTTTGCCAATATGGATGTATTATCAGCTTTTAATAATGAGGATGTGATTGATTGTTCTTCATCGATTTCCTTTGATGCGACCGTACAAGTGTTGTTATATCCATTGAGTATGGGTAAGACGGTGAGTTTATGCCGTTTAAAGGTAAAGCAAGAGCCTTCGGAGTATTTGCGATATTTACAAGAGAATAAAGTAAACGTCATCAAAGCAACGCCGAGTTATTTAAATAGCTTATTGTCACATATGGGGAGTCAGTCTCAAGCACTACCCAGCTTAAGCGTTTTAATTGTGGGTGGAGAAGCCATCAGCAAGATAGATTTACTCCGTTGGCATGAACATTATCCGCAATGCCGCATCATGCACCACTATGGTCCAACAGAAACGACTGTAGGCTCTCTGTATCATTGGGTAGATTTTGAAAAGAATCAATATCCGGGTCAAATTCCCTTAGGCAAACCACAATGTAATACCCGTTGTTATGTTTTAGACAGTGAAATGAATCCACTCCCTATCGGTGTGATTGGAGAGTTGTATATTGGAGGATTGGGTCTTGCGAAGGGGTATTTAAATCAAGCGGAATTGACGAATAAAAGCTTTGTTCCTAATCCGTTTATGCGTCCGGGAGAGGAAGCACAGGGTCACAGCAAGCTATATAAGACGGGAGACCAAGTCAGATGGACATCGAAGGGAGAGCTTGAGTATATCGGCCGAAAAGACTTTCAAGTGAAGTTACGAGGATATCGAATTGAGCTTGGAGAAATAGAAGGGCAGATGTTGAGATATGCTGGAATCAAACAAGCGTGTGTTTTGTTAAGAGAACGTGGAGAGATAGAAAAGAATCAATATTTAGTGGGATATTACGTCTCGGAAGGAGAGATTGAAGAGAAAGAATTGAGCGCCCATTTGGCGCAGATTTTACCAGAATACATGTTGCCGAGTGTGTATGTAAAAATGGATTCATTCCCTCTGACGGTGAATGGTAAATTAAATCGACAAGCCTTCCCTGAAGCGGAATTTAAATTAGAAAATACTTATGTTGAACCAAGGAATGAGACAGAGAAGAAGCTGTGTGAATTATGGAGCCGTGTGCTTGGGATACAGAAGATAGGGATTCAAGACGATTTCTTTAGTATCGGTGGCAATTCAATTATTGGTATTAAGTTAATTAGTTTGGTAAATGTTTACTTCAAATCGCAAGTGAGTGTTCGAGATATTTTTATTCACCGGACCATAGAGCAGTTTGCTTTACT
>JAFEDO010000239.1 GCA_018241565.1 Pseudomonadota bacterium | reverse complement strand
GAATGGCAGCGGGAAGTTTTTGTTGCAGTAACAAACGATATAAGGTTACAGCCTGGTGATGTGATAGAACTTAAAGAGCACCCCAAGCAACACTTTAATAAACGATATCGTGTTTTAACATTAACGCACAAAGGAAAACAAATAAGTGGCATAAATCTTAAGAATTTTAACGAAGATAAAACCTCCCATTACCATAATCAAGCCATTTTAATTCCTGAAAATATTTCTTATAAAAAACCTTGTCAATATACATTGATGCAAGATTGTAGATGGTGTGATTCAGAGATTTTGCGTCCTGAAATTATTTCAGATACTGCAATTTATAAAAACAATCTTCCTTCTCTTTTAGCAGGAAAACTCATCGGAAATAATAAAAATGAAACTGATATAGATTCCGAAGGTTGTTATGCTTTACAAATGCGTTTTCCAGAAGAAAATTCGGAAGAGTTAGATAATCAGCATAGGATTCAATTATTGCAACCATATGGAGGGCAGTTCAATAAAAATTCAAAAGCCTACGGATTACATTTTCCATTCAAAGTAGGGTCTGAAGTGGCTGTTACGCATAGTAATGAAAATTATTCGCTGATTTTAGGAGGAATCCCAAATTTAACGGCTTTAACCCCTGTAAATAATCATAATTTTTCACAAAATATTTTGAGAACTTGGCGAAATCAAGAATTTTGTATGGATGATTTAACGAGACAATCAGGGATTTTACTGGCGACAGAACATGAAAATCAGAAATTATTATTGAGCACTGAGAAAGAGACAAACGGCGTTTATTGTCGTAGTGAGTTTGGAGAGATAAAACTGCACTTTGCCAAAGAATTTATCTCTACAGTAGGTCAAGACCATACTATTCAGGCGCAAATGCAAAAAATCGTCGTTAATGAAGATTGTCATATTTTTACTGAACTAGGAGAAATCTATTATCGATCGGGCAATCAAATTAATTTAGCTGCTAATAAAGATGTTTTATTCGCTTCACGAGAAAACTTTGAAACCGATGCTAAGACAGATTTTTCAGCAACCTCAAAAAATCACTTCTATTTTTATACACGGATCGGCAATAGCACTATTTATAGCCAGCAAGGTGACATCAGTTTGAAATCTCATGGGCAGATGAGTCTGCAAGCACATCAGAAATTTAGCCTGCTGACCGGAATGGCCAGCATTGGCATTAATCCATCTGGCCAGATGATTCTACAGGCAGGTTCAATTACTTTTAGTTCACCTGTTATTCATGTTTATCCAGCATAATGTGGGAGAGCAATGGGGGCAGACTCGATTACTTTTTTATATTTTTTTGACTGAACCTGGACTCATCAAAAAAGCAATCGAGTTCGCCCCCATTGCTCCTCTAAAAATACTTCTAAATTTGACACCGTCTGTTAAACTCTCTGCCCACTCATAACATCCATTTCCAGGATTATTGCACTATGCCGGCGGCAAATAATTTTATAAAGAAAATATGGACTGGCTGTGCTGTCAGTATTGTCATACTGGCTGTATTCTTAGCTATTGCTAGAGCGGTACTTCCTTTAATTCGTTTAGAAAAATCTGCTATAGAAGATTTCACCACCCGTTTACTCAAGCAGCCTGTAACTATTACTCAAGTGAGAGCCGATTGGTATCACCTGGAACCACTATTAGAACTTTCGGATGTGACTGTATTTAATAAAAATCGTACCCATCCACTTTTAAAACTTAAAAAATTACATTTAGGATTCAATATATTAGAAAGTTTAATTTATTGGCGTTTAATCCCTCGGATGATTATCGCTTCGGGCGGTACTATGACCATTCATGAAAGAACAGATGGGCATATAGAGTTTGACGGTATCAGTGGATTGCAAACAAATATTAAGTCATTAAATCAATTAAATGAAGTCTCAGATTTATTAGATTGGTTATCAGCTGAAGAAAAAATTGCATTACGTGATGTTTCTATTCATTGGTTAGGACAGGATAACACTGTTTTTCCGATGAAAGATTTAAATTTTTTCCTAGTGAACAAAGGTGATAGACATCAATTGGCTGGTAGTACGAAGCTTTCTCAAACAATTCCCTCTCAACTACATTTTGTATTTGATTTTACAGGTTCTATGAATGATCCTAAAACTTGGCAAGGGCAATTTTATCTTTCCGCTAAGGATTTTTTAATTGCGCAGTGGTGGAAGAGATTTGCAGAAACAACATGGGATATTACAACTGGTTTAGTCAATTGTGAAATATGGGCCAATGTGAAAAATGGAATCATTGAACAAGTACAGTCTACCTTAGATGTTCAGAATATGAATATTCAAGATTTAAAAAACTTAGATACTTTGTTAATACAACAATTGAAAGCGAATTTAAAATGGGAAAAACAACCCCAGGGCTGGTGGTTGTCTGGTGACAAAATAAATTTACGGGTCAAAGGATTTTCTTGGCCAGAGTTTTCTTTTGGATATTTATTTAAGAAATTCAAACCTGATCTTGAAGAACATGGGCTCTTTATGAGCTATTTGAAAATTGAAGATGTGTTGCCTTGGATACTTCGAAATTTCAAAGTGGATGATGGAGTTAAAAAAAATATTTTGCCTTTTCAATTTAAAGGAGTCTTAACTCAATTTAATCTTTTATTAGAAAAAACTACAGCAAAAATTAATCATTGGTCTGTTCAAACTGGTTTCAATCACTTAGATTGGGAGACTCATGAATCATGGCCTGGCGTCAAAGGACTTTCTGGACAGTTACATGTAAACCCTGAAAATGGTTCTTTAGAACTTGATAGTAAAGCGCTTGTTTTTGATTTTGATAGGCCATTTAAAAAGAAACTCGATTTGAGTGCTTTAATCCTGAAATTAGATTGGAGCCATCAAAATAAAATTTGGACATGGAATGGCTCTAACTATGCTATCCATCGTGATAAAGATTATTTGTCAGGTAAATTTAATCTCATCATTCCAGAAAATAAAGATAATACATCATTAGATTTAACGAGCTCATTTTCGTTTTCATCTATTCGAAAATATTTTGGTTATTTGTCTGAAGCCTATATGTCCCCAAAACTTATTAAATGGCTAAGAAAAAATATCTTGCATGAAGAGGGCATGCTTGGGCAAATGAGCTTGCATGGAAAATTAAAAGATTTTCCTTTTGAAAAAACAAAAGGGGAGTTTGATTTGACGACAAATTTAAATAATTTTACGTTTACTTATTTCCCCGGTTGGCCTGCTATAAAAAATTTATCGGCGAATTTGCAATTTAAAAAACTTGATTTAAAAGGCCAGGTGATGAGTGGTGAAAGTGTAGGCTTGCCTTTAGCTGGATTTACTTTTCACGATCCTAAAGTGGGAGAGGCTGATGAGTATTTGTTTATTCTTGGAAAAATGAATACCACACTGTCTACTATCAAGAATTATCTTTTGAGTGTCCATGCAAAAGAACAATTTAAATTACTGAAGAGATTAAATTTTGAAGGTCCTGCAAAAGTAAGTTTAGATTTGAAAATTCCTATTCAAGAAGATATGAGTGGTTTAAAAACTGATGGCATAGTAGAGTTTATTAATTCATCCATGGGGATAGAAAAGGAAAAAATAGAATTATATAAGCTGAATGGAAAACTTTCATTTACAAAAGATGGAATTTCAGGAAAAGATTTGTCAGGCGAATTATTAGGTGAAAAAGTACAAATGTCAGTGCAGTCAAATTCGGATAGACAAATCCCAACACAAATTGATTTGTTGGGTAAGGTTTCCATAGATAATCTAAAAAAACAATGGCCCAATTTTTTATTTGATTATTTTAAGGGAAGTACTGATTATTCAGCGGAACTATATCTGCATTCTGATGAGCAGCACCCTGATAAATTTTTTGTTCATTCTGATTTGAAAGGTATTGAGATTCAATTGCCAGAACCTTTTGGAAAATCCTCAGATAGTACCGAAAATTTTGAGTCAAAAATTACTTTGCCTGCTAATCAAGATCCAAGATTTGAATTTCAATTTGCAGATATTTTAAAACTCAGTGGTAAAAATACATTTTGGGTCGGTGAATTAAACGATCAAAATGCTGTGGGACGATTTGAAATTTCTAGCTTTGAAAATACAAGTAAAGTTAAACTTCGATTTTCTCATTTATATTTAGACCCAGATTTATTTGAAGATTCAACTTACCAATTTAAGCCTGAAAAAATACCTTTCTTGGATGTCATTATTGATGACTTGCATTATGGTAACAAACAATTTGGGCAGTTTACGTTTCAAAGTGCTCCTGCGCTTCACAAAATGAATATTACTGTTCTGAATGCGACAAGTCCTAGTTTTAATTTGCAGACAAAAGGGGAGTGGCGTTCTTTAGGTAATTATTCTGAAACATTTTTAATAGGTACTTTAAACAGTAAAAACTTATCGAATACACTTCAAAGTTGGGATATTAAGCCAGCCATAGAAAGTGATAAAACAACACTAGATCTTAAATTATTTTGGCCTGGTGCACCTTATGATTTCTCAACAAAAAATTTATCAGGTGATTTGAATATTCAATTGGGTCGAGGACGGATCACTAAACTTGATCGGTCAACACAAGGGAAAATAGGGTTTGCTAAACTTTTAGATATTTTAAGCTTGCAATCGATACCACGTCGTTTAAGTTTGAATTTTAAAGATTTGACACAAAGTGGCTTTAGTTTCGATAAGATTCTCGGACACTTTAGCTTAAAAAAAGGAGAAGCTGAAACTCACGATACGATTATATCGGGAACCGTGGCGACTGTTATCCTGAATGGTCGAATTGGTTTGGCAAAAGAAGATTATGATTTTATGATGAAAGTGGAACCTTACCTAACCGGTAGTATCCCAGTTGTTGCTGTTATCGCTGGAGGTCCTATTGCCGGGGCTGTGGCTTGGGTTGCTGATAAAGTTGTCGGAAAAGCGATTAGTAAAGCTGCTGCAACTACTTATCATGTGACCGGTTCTTGGGAACAACCGATTATTAAACGAGTGAAAAGGAAGTAAGGGATATGACGAAATGTGCTGTTATTCAAATGGTTTCTGGATTATCTGTTGAAAAAAATCTTGAGACTGCTGCACGATTAATGCGAAAAGCGGTAGAACAGAATGCGGAATTAGTCGCTCTTCCTGAAAATTTTGCAGTTATGTTGCGACAAGAAACTTCACCTATGACAATTTCTGAATCGTCACCTCGTGGCCCCATTCAAAATTTCTTATCTGAACAAGCAAAAGAAAATCAAGTCTGGATATTAGGTGGTACTATTCCTCTACAAGCAAAATCCCCTGATAAGATCCGTGCAGCAAGCTTATTGTATGATGACAAAGGTCAATTGGTCACTCGCTATGACAAAATCCATTTATTTGATGTGAGTGTGAGTTCTACAGAATCTTATTTGGAATCACGAACGGTCGAACCAGGAGAACAAATCATTGTGGTTGATACGCCTATTGGTCGAATGGGATTATCGGTTTGCTACGATTTGCGTTTTCCAGAGCTGTATCGAGAATTCACTGACAAGGGTGCTGAAATTTTTGCAGTACCTTCTGCGTTTACACGGATCACGGGTGAAGCTCATTGGGAAGTTTTGCTCCGTGCAAGAGCGATTGAAAATTTATCTTACGTCATTGCGCCTAATCAAGCAGGGCACCATGAAAATGGACGAACCACTTATGGGCATAGCATGATTATTGATCCTTGGGGCAAGATACTTGGATGTTGTACTTCAGATGAAGGCATTGTGGTTGCTGACATCGATCTGAATGCTTTAAGAGAGCGCAGAAAGAATTTCCCGGTGTTAGAGCATCGAAAGTAAATCTAAATTCTTTCGCAGAACGCCAATAACGATAGTGCTCTTATTATTTTAATTTTAAAGCATTGCAAAATGCATCTAAATCCGGATCTGCGTCTCTATTCTTAAATTTTTCTGGCCAAAATTTTCTATGAATACACTTAATAGCATTGAAATAGAACCAAGCACCATCTTTTCTTACCGCTGGATT
>JAFEDO010000238.1 GCA_018241565.1 Pseudomonadota bacterium | reverse complement strand
TTTAGTATTTTTTCTGCTGGTTTAAAAATACCAGGAGTAAAGTTGGATGTATCAGAAACGATTAAAGCTTCTTCTAATAATTTGTCAAAAACAGCTCTTTGTTTTGAGTGCTTTTTGAAAAACCTTTCTCTTTTATTAACGGTTTCTTTTTTTGTGCTTAAAAATAAATCCGTTATGGCTTTTAGTAAAAGATCAAATTTTCTTCTGGCTTCTCGGGTTCGCTGTTTATTAGTGGCACCAAAAACAAAAACTGTATTTACCTTATCAAGAATTTCTTTTGCGGTCTTTTCTCGTTCCAGGTTCACTAATTCTGGGTTCATATAATATATCTCCAATTTTCATGGCTAAGACAAAAGGTACGTTGTGTGGTATCAAAGAGCCAAGATTTCAAAAGTAGGCTGAACTTATTATTTCCATGAAAAGAGTATTATTTTTATAGACATCCGTGCAGGGAATTATCCTAAAAACAGTAATTGCATTCTGTGACGTTCGCAGGATTGTAATTTAATTAACCAATCAAAGTCAATATCGCAGCCTGCACGAGCCTTCTAAATGAAACCCATGCAGCTGCAATATGAAACCAAAATATTGCTATGAATTTTCAGTTTCCGTTTGATTACGCTCTTCAGCATGAGAACGATGATGATGTCCACTGCCATGATGTTGTCTATGCCCACCGCCGCTACGTCTTGAATCATGACGTTGTTGTGGGTGTCGGCGCTTCATTCGACGGCGATGATGATCCGAACGATGAGATCCCGCATGTCTATGATGAGAAGGTTTTGTTTCTTCTGATTTCTTAGGTGCAGGACGTTCAGTCGGAACAAACAGATACTTCCAGAGTCTCTTTAGTAATCCTGGTCTTGTGTCAGGATGACGAGTGACTGTTGGAATAGGATTAATGGCTGGCTGTTCTGATTTGAGCGCTTGAGCCTGCATCTGAGGAATTTGCAATTCAGGTTGCGTCGCTAATTTATAACTAGGCTCTTGTGATTGTGCTTCTCGATCGCTTTCTTTGACTCGTTGAATTTTATAATGTGGCACTTCAAGATAAGGATTAGGTATTAACAATAAATTAATACTGTGGCGTTTTTCAATATCTTGTAATGCAACTCGTTTTTCATTCAAGAGATAAGTTGCCAAATCAACAGGCAGCTGCACTTGAACTTCTTTGGTATTTTCTTTGAGTGCTTCTTCTTCCAGTAATCGAATGATAGAAAGAGATAATGATTCAATGCTACGAATAACACCTCTGCCTTCACAACGAGGACAAACATTTTGTATTGATTCACCTAATGTTGTTCTTAATCGTTGACGTGACATTTCTAACAAGCCAAATCGTGAAATTCTTCCGATTTGTACACGAGCCTTATCGTTTCTTAATGCATCGCGTAATTGGTTTTCAACTTGCTTTTGATTACGCACCGGTGTCATATCAATGAAGTCAATAACAATCAAACCGCCTAAGTCGCGTAAACGAAGTTGTCTTGCAATTTCATCAGCTGCTTCTAAGTTAGTATTGAGTGCAGTTTCTTCAATATCGGTTCCACCTGTTGCACGAGCGGAGTTAATATCAATAGAAACTAAAGCTTCTGTTCGATCAATAACAATTGATCCACCAGAAGGTAGTTGCACTTCTCGTTGATACGCTAATTCAATTTGATTTTCAATTTGATAGCGAACAAAAAGTGGTACGGAATCTTGATAGAATTTGACTTTATTAATGTAATCAGGCTTCACTTGCTGGATATAATTTTTGGCCTTCACAAAAATTTCTTGGCTATCAATAATGATTTCGCCAATGTCACGACGTAAATTATCTCGAATCGATCGAATAATAACATCGCCTTCTTGATGTATTAATAATGGGGCAGGGCGATCCGTATAAACTTTCTTAATCGCTTCCCATTGGTTTAATAGAACATCTAAGTCCCATCGTAAGTCTTCGACATTTTTTCCTGTACCGGCAGTTCTGATAATAACGCCCATACTTTCTGGAAGATTTAATTGCTCTAAAACGGCTTTTAAGTCATCCCGATCTTCCCCTTCAATACGGCGAGAAATACCGCCCGCTTGAGGATTGTTGGGCATTAAAACTAAATAGCATCCAGCCAAAGTAATATAAGTGGTAAGTGCAGCACCCTTAGAACCGCGTTCATCTTTATCGACTTGGATCAACATTTCTTGTTCTGGTTTGATCAAATCTCTTAAGTTAGGGCGTTCAATATTTTCATTGTAAGGAATTTGATAATATTCGGGAGCAATTTCTTTAAAGGGTAAGAAGCCTTGGCGCTTAGCACCGTAATCGACAAACACAGCTTCCAAGCTGGGTTCAACACGAGTAACTTTACCTTTATAAATGTTAGATTTTTTCTTTTCTTGACCGGGACGTTCTATATCTAAGTCGTATAAGAAATTTTCATCTTTAACGAGGGCGACGCGAAGTTCTTCTACATCAGTTGCATTGATTAGCATTCTAGCCATGAGTGACTCCAATGAGTTTAGGCTCAAAGAAATGATACTACTATGGTAGATGCCTATCTGAAGGGGTTGGAAATAATCGTGATTGCTTCAAATGTAAAGAGAGGGAGCACGTGGGTTCACTAAGTGTTACGGAACTTTTCCACGATATCAATCCTCCAATCTATTCCCTTTAATTTCAGGAAGCCTTGTAAACATTAAAGAAATTCATTTTTCACGAATATTAAAATTCATCTTCAGACTGGCTCTATTTCTAGTTCTTTCGTTGAGCACAGTTTATAAAATTTTCAGCAATAGTAGTTACTTATTGCTATTATATTTGTCGCTTTCAGTATCTCGTTTCATTAAGCTAGATAGTTACAGATTTTTTACCTCAACCCATTAAGGGGTTATCATTGATTAATTCGCGCTGCATGACATATTAGAGCAGCGACTGTCTGGAGGTTTACTGTGTTCCAGCGAGATTTCCGTAAAGCGGGGCCGATTCTAACAGTTTATTCAATCACTTAACAAATTATTTTGGTATTTTATGACAAAACAAGCCGTACGAATTATCACGATTGACGAAGAGAAAGCGGGGCAGCGAATAGACAATTTCTTAAAAAATGTCTGTAAAGGAGTGCCAACGAGTCATATTTATCGATTACTGAGGACAGGGCAAATCCGTGTTAACAAGAAGCGGATTAAAGCGCCTTACCGGTTGATGGAAGGTGATGAGCTTCGCTTACCGCCGATGGAAGTGGCCCATGAAGCACCGAAAAAGTTTATAGGTTCTTCTCTGCTGCAAGAGATTGAAAGTCGAATACTCTATGAAGATGACAAGCTCATGGTTGTGAATAAACCCGCTGGAATCGCCGTGCATGGGGGTTCGGGCGTGAATTTAGGCATGATTGAAGTATTGCGTCAGTTAAGACCTCGCGGTCCTTCTTTGGAGCTGGCTCATCGATTAGATAGAGAAACCTCAGGGGTCTTGATTATTGCTAAAAAGCGTAAAATCTTAAAAGAATTGCATGAATTACTGCGTTCACGAGCGGTTACTAAAGAATATGAAGCCTTACTCCATGGCATTTTACCCAAAACGCATTTGAAAGTAGATGTGCCTTTACTGAAAAATACGTTAACTTCTGGGGAACGGATGGTAAAAGTCGATAAAACCGGCAAATCAGCTGTTACTCATTTTGAATTACAAGAATCTTTTCCTAACGCCAGTTACGTTAAAATCCGAATCGAGAGTGGGCGTACACATCAAATTCGAGTGCACGCGCAGCACATCAAGCATTCAATAGTGGGTGATGAGAAATACGGTCACAGAGAATCCGATAAAGCCTTAGTCCCCCCTGAACTTTCTCGTCTCTATCTACATGCAAAACGTATTTCTTTTACTTTATCTGATGGGACAAAGATGGATATTGAAGCGCCATTAGATGAGAAATTTAAGAAGATGATCCGGTATTTGGGTGGTTTGAAAAGATAACCCATTATTGGAAGGAGGTTTGAAGCCTTACTCTTCAAAGACTTCTTCAAGCGTTTTTGCGTATAAGATACATTCGCTCCAGGATAACAAGGTTTCTTCGTCAGCTTGTTTAATAAGTTCTTGATATGCTTGTGGAATTAAAGAAAACTTTCGTTCTAATTGACGGATAAAGATAGTATGTTGTCCTTGGCGTATGCCTTGAGTAATGCCTTGATCTATCCCTCGGTTTATTCCTTCTTGAATGCCGTACTTCTTACCCTGTTCAATAAATTGTTCTGCAATAGTCATGATTTTTTCTCCTACCTGAGGTGATAGTTCGTGCTCAACAAACTCTAATAGAGCCTTTGCTTGGGCCGTCTCCCCTTGAGTAAGGACGTAGTTTAGCAAAAGAACAATATAATCGGAACCCCCGCCGATGACTTCGAGTTTCTGTAGTTCTGGGGCGATTTGTTTTATGTAATTGATAATGTCGCGAGTATAAATGTGCTTCATGACGAATGCCATGAGCCCTGCCCACAATTGCTCTTGTAGGCGTGTATCTTCAAGCGTATGAGTGTCAACTAAATGGAAAGGATCTTGTAATACTTGAGTGATGAGCTCCGATGGTGCATTAATTAAATCCCGAATATGTCTACTACCAGAGTAAGGTTTCCTGCCATTATAAAATACGATGGGTACAACCAGAGGTAAGCGTTTACTCTTTGTTTGTTTCAAATGATCTGACCATATGCCAACGGTATATTGCCAGATTCGAAAGGGCATAAGGGGATCTGCTGAACTTTGATGTTCACAGAGTATATATAAGTATGCTTCTTCGCCTGCAATTTGAACTTGATATAACACATCAGAAAGAGTCGCTTGCAGTGATTCTTGTATATAGCTATTGGGACTCGGTCTCAAAGTATCTAAGTCCACTTTGTCACGTAGATAGTGAGGCAAATGTTCTTCAAAGAATTCTTTCGCAACTCGGATATTTGCCATGGCACTTTTAAAAAATTTGTCGTGAGGAGAAGTTACTTTTTTAATAGTCATGATGCACTTCCTTATGACAGCGAATATTATTTTTTTGATGACGATTAAAACGAATTGAATATACTCTTCTGTAATGAAATAACAATGAAAATTCATTGTTAAATTTTATTTGCTGGCGCACGCTTTAGAAGTAATTGTAAGAGTAGAGAAGTCAAAAGAATTTTTATTATTTGTCTATGATGTTTTTTATAATGAAGTTCTTGAGAGTTAAAGGTACCTAAGCAATGTTGCTAGTGCTTCATGCCACTTTTACTAAATAAGTAAAAATTAATGAATGATTGATCAGCATAACGTTCCATTGCACCATAAACTCTGGCGTCTTTTTTCGTGTCTTTCACTGCAAATAAACCAAGGTCTTTTAGATACTTTATACCATTATCATCTCTAGGAGCTGCTGTTTTTCCTTGAGAAAAAATATTGAATAGACGATTGTATGCATCAATTTGTGCACCAGATTTAAAATCTACATTTGTTTTAATTTGTACGTCATTCCATATAGCATACAACGAACTGTTATCATTAAGACCATAGCCAGTCATTCTGACAAAATATTTGGGGTCAAGGTTTTCAAAACGAGAGCCAAAAGTACTGGGCGCTGGTATTGAGAGATCCATTTTTACTGGTTGATTAGGAAGCTTCTCTTCTGCTTCACGAGAATTAAGATGTTTTCGCTTGGGTTTCTTGACCGGTTCTGGCTCATCCACTTTTTCAGATGGTTCTGTATTAATGGTAAGTATTATTTCTGAAGGGGGATTATTTAGATTAAACAAGAATGAGTTTTCTTCATTTGTTTCTGAAATTACGGTTGTTTGCTCATCAGGTGAATTTGTAGAGACAGGTTGTTTTTCTTGAATTAAGGTTTGCCAGTTGGTTACAAGTTTTTTTGAAGGTTTCTTTTTAGATTGCTCCAATTCAAAACTTTCAAGATCAAGAGTAACTGATTTATTGATTCCATTCTTTAGTCGGCTAGAGAGAAATATTCTGTCAGTTATCGAAAATGTAAATATCAAAATGATGGGGGTTAATATCAGTACTAAGAATGTAGTGAGAATATTGAGAGTTACTATGCCTGCAATGAGAGTACTCATAAGAGTTATAAAGGAAGCAATGATCGTAAATTTTTTTGCAAATTTGTATTCATTATCAATGTCGGCATCGTTTACAAAGCAATCTAAAATCTTATTTTGATTTTCCTCTACTTTAGACTGAATTTTATTTTTTTCTTTTTTTTCAAAAGATCCAATATTCAGGATTCCTGAATATGTCATGCGTTCACGGAGAAGAAAATACTTGAATGCTATGTGGCTAGCTGGAGCAGTCCTTATAGGATTAGCAATTTCTATAAGCTTTGAAAAAAAACTAATATCTGTTTTTTCTATCCCAGATAAAGTACTCATATAAAAGAAACGACGGAGTTCTTTACGAACAACTTCACCTTCAATTTCATACCCAGACTCTGTCATTTTTTTTAATATTGTATCAACGCAATTATTGGCGATTTTTTTCTGTGTCTCAGGCGATTGATTCCAAGCAAAAAAATCAGCAGCAATAAAATATCGTTTTATCTCATTGACTAGGGTTTTATCTTCTAAAAGGCGATCAATAATTATTTTTGTTTTAATATCCACTGTAAGGCTCCCATCTAAATGAATTTTTGCCACTTTCTAAAGAGGTCAAAAGGCTATTTTGAAGGACAAATTCATATATGTTACGGCATTGTACTGGGTAAAACTTAAGGAAAGCTTAAGCGTTTTTGCAGAAGCATGCTTGATCAAGATAATGTAAGGGTTCTTCATACAAGCTTATATTTGCGTTGAACCCCAATATTCTCCTAAAACAGTAACTATTTTTGACTCACCCCTCACATATCGTTATTATTGCGCCCTATGTTTCTGAAGCTGCCGAAAACTCTAGAGCCTTTTCAATTGGCGAGAAAACCCCAGGTTATCCAAGGAGTTATGACTCTTTCGGAATTGGAGAGGTTGTCTCCCCAGTTATGTGACTCGGATGGCCAAGTGCAAGTGACCTTGGATTTTGGTACAGACTTGGAGGGGCAGGCCTATGTTAAAGGCGCGGTTTCGGCAAATTTGAGCTTGATTTGTCAACGCTGTATGCAACCCATGGATTACCCAGTAGAGTCTCAATTTTCGTTGGGCGTGGTAAAAGATGCCGATGCGATAGAAAAGCTCTCTTCACAGTATGAGCCTTTACTGGTTCGTGAGGATGGCACTGTAGAAACAGCAGAGTTAATAGAAGAAGAGTTACTATTAAGTTTACCCATAGTTCCGAAACATAAAGAATGTATTTAAGTATTTTATAGGAGAAAGTTCATGGCCGTTCAAAAGAGTCGAGTTACCCGTAGCCGTCGTGGCATGCGTCGATCACACGATAAATTAGAAACACCATCATTATCTATTGATAAGACAACCGGTGAAACTCATTTACGCCACCATATCACCAAAGAAGGTTATTATCGTGGCAGACAAATCCTCAAGAAAAACGAAGCTGTTCATTCAGAAGAGTAACGATCTTGGCGAACATTCGCATTGCGATTGATGCCATGGGCGGGGATCACGGTCCTACGGTGACCGTGCCTGCCGCCGTTCGGATTTTACGTGATCATCCCGATTTAGATTTGATTTTAGTGGGTGATGAAAACGTCCTCAAAAAAGCACTTCAAGCTTATCATCTCACACCCTTTCAACAATTATCTATTCATCATGCCCCTGAAGTCGTTGGGATGGCTGAATTGCCTTCACAAGCTTTAAGAAATAAAAAACAATCTTCTATGCGTTTGGCAATCGATTTAGTGAAAGAAGGTAAAGCGGATGCTTGCGTGAGTGCAGGTAATACAGGTGCTTTGATGGCAACCGCACGTTTTGTTTTAAAAACTTTGCCCGGCATTGATCGTCCCGCCATTATTTCTGAGTTACCAACCATCACTGGAAAAGTTCGCATGTTGGATTTGGGCGCCAATGTAGATTCATGCGCTGAACATTTATTTCAATTTGCTGTGATGGGTTCGGTGTTAACAACTGCACTAGATAATATTCCAAAACCACGAGTGGGTTTACTTAATATTGGTGTTGAAGAAATCAAAGGTAATGATCAAGTGAAACGTACCGCATTATTACTCAGTGATTGCAATATGATTAATTATATTGGTTATATTGAGGGTGATGATATTTTTAAAGGTCGAGCAGATGTGGTTGTTTGCGACGGATTTGTTGGTAACGTCGCATTAAAAACAACAGAAGGTGTGGCAAGCTTAATTGGTTCTTTTATTAAAGCCGCATTTAACGAATCTTTCTTCACTAAGTTAGTCGGATTAATTGCGCAGCCCGTATTGAATGCACTTCGAAAAAGATCGGATCCTGCTCGTTATAACGGCGCGAGCTTATTAGGATTGCGTGGCATTGTGATCAAAAGTCATGGTGGTGCAAACATTCCTGCTTTTGCGAATGCGATTTTAGAAGCAGCGCATGAAGTGAAAAAGAATGTACCTAAATTAGTGCGCGATGAAATTGCGAAGTTACTGCAAGAAGGGATCCTTTAATGATTTATACTTCTATTCTAGGGACAGGATCTTATTTACCTGAAAAAATATTAACGAACGATGAATTGTCTACATTTGTAGATACTTCCGATGAATGGATCTTCAGTCGAGCGGGTATCAAACAAAGACATATGGCCGCACCCGATGAAACTTCTTCTAGCATGGCTTTAGAAGCTTCAAAAAAAGCGTTAGAAGCCGCCAATATTTCTGCAGATCAAATTCAATTAATTATTGTAGCAACTTGTACGCCAGACAGAATTTTTCCGAGCACGGCTTGTTTGTTACAAGAAAAACTCGGCATTAAAGATGTCATTGCATTTGATGTATCAGCCGCTTGCTCTGGTTTTATTTATGCATTGTCAGTTGCAGATCAATTTATTCGTAATGGATCAGTCACTCGCGCATTAGTGATTGGTAGTGAAGTAATGTCACGTGTGATGAATTGGAAAGATCGTAATACGTGTGTGTTATTTGGTGATGGCGCGGGCGCTGTTGTGATTGGCGCATCAAACAAACCAGGTATTCACTCTACGCATTTACATGCCGATGGACATTTAAAAGACATTTTATTTTTACCCAATGATATGGCTGCTCCGAATTTAACGGTGGATACACCGTATTTGCATATGCAAGGAAAAGAAGTATTTAAAGTCGCCGTGAATTCATTAGGACAAGTCGCACAAGAAGCGGTAGAAAATAATGGTGCGACACACGCTGACATTGATTGGTTAGTACCACATCAAGCAAACATTCGAATTATTGAAGCAACCGCAAAAAAATTAAATTTACCTATGAGTAAAGTCATTTTAACTGTTGCAAATCAAGGAAATTCATCAGCGGCTTCTA
>JAFEDO010000237.1 GCA_018241565.1 Pseudomonadota bacterium | reverse complement strand
GATGGAGATGTATAACGGACAGCGACCGCATTCTTCTCTAGGCGACAAAACGCCTTGGGAATTTATGGCTAGTAGCACATGATTGGTCTCTACTTTTAATTGGATGCACTTGAGGGGGCTTTACAAGTACTCGGGTGGTGTTTCTGTTACTTTCCAATTTAAAGAACCTATTGGAATGACGTATGATCAGCGTGAATCAGCAGAAAATATCGAACTTAATGCTAGGCAGAAAGTAATACTAGATTATATTCAGAAGGAAAAAGAAGTGACAATGCAACAAGTTTTGCATCATATAGCTTCTGAGATTCATGAAGTTCCTGCTAAGAAAACTGTAGTGAGGGACTTGAATTATTTAAAATCAAAGGGGTTGGTTGACTCAAGAGGTCAAAAAAGGGGGATTACCTGGGTTTTTAAGTGATGCCAAATTATGGGACATTATGAGACATTATGAGACATTATGAGACATTATGGGACATTATGGGACATTGAGCGATTTTGGAAAGCAAAACCATTTCGTCGATATTAAATGAACTTTTTTTGACACGATTTTTTCCTTGGCCAATATGCGTTAGTTGTTTTTTCTCAGGAGTGGCGTGAGCTTCTAGTTGATCTTTGTTCAATGTTCAAAGGATAGTTGGCTTATCGCTGAGGTCCATATTATTCTACATTTTAAATGGGTTAGCTGCTTAGTACGTAACTATTCAATACCTCGAAATTTTATTTCTATTCGTTTACCGATGGGTTTTGTATAGTTTTCAATCGTTTTGAAAGATGGTTGTTGTGATCCACTTTCAAGCCTAGCAATGACTGATTGCGTTACTGGCATCTTTATTGGCAATTTATTTTTTGTTAGGTGTGCTTGAAGGCGTTCGATAATTAATTTTTTAGCGAGATTGTACTCGGGCTTCACAATATCATAGGCTTTTTTGATAACGGGATTTCTTAGCCATTTACGTTTTAAAATCTTGAGTTTGTTCATAGCTATTCTCCTGTAATATTTTTTTCGCAATTGCAACGATTTTATTGGGTATTTTTTGAGTTTTTTACAAAAGTGCTTAACACAATAATTCGTTTTTCTTTTGCAGTCACTAACATTGATCTCGTAATAGCAGGTCTTGCTTTATATATGGATTTCTCACAACTTATCATCCAAAGACTTATGGGGTAATTATTCCACATTTGGTTCGAATTCTTGAAGCATTTCCGTAATATGTAAAAATTTCGCTTTGAATGAGACTCCAAGGCATCGGGATTCGTATTCGCCATTTTGTTTAGTATTCCAACGGATTATCTGTTAGGCGAAGTATATAGCAAAAATGCTATATTTTGTCGAATAATTAATGGGTGACGAGTCGATTCAAATTAAATGTAATCAAAGAGAAGGCATCTACAGATCTGAGTATCGGTGAAGAGCAGTCATATTTGAACGCTTTAAACAAATGATTATTGCGAGGGTTTTTAAAAATACAAGGTAATTGATTATTGGTTCTTTGTATCGAACAGATCTTCATAAAGAGAAATTGATCTTAAGATTAGATTTACCGAAGTTGGTACTTGACATCTAAAACCAATATTAAAAAACAACGTGTAAATGAAGAGATAATGAATTATAGGCTCTGAGAAGTTTGATAAATAAAAAAATGCTACTCCATCAAACAATAGTTAAAAAAATGCGATGAAAACAATTACAATAAAAAAAACATATGTTAGTATGCGCCCGCAATCATTATTGCGAGTGTTATTTATTTTTAACTTTTAAAGAGAGGACATCATGGCAAAAACAGCTGATACACAAATAAAAAAATTAACAACAGCCGTTAAGGAAGCAAAAGCACACTTAAAATTAGCCCAAAAAGCATTAAAAAGTCATAAAGCTGAAAAGGTAAAAGCAGCGAAAGCAACAAAATCAAAAAAGAAGAGCACCACTAAAAAAAGTAAGCGCGCACCCAAAGCAAAAAAATCTAAGATGATGAAGAAGAAGGGTTAATTTCATTATCGATGATTGATGTATTATGATAAGAAATGGCCATGGTGAGAACTTTAGATAATTAAATGAGAGTTCTTGTTGTGGTCATTTGTGTTTTTATGAATTGATTGGGGTGGAGAAATATAAAGCTAAATCTTATGAGATCCTTAAAGACTATTTAATTCGTTAAAATTTTAAAATGACGTGATCCACTTCAAGAAATATAATAACGTTCTATGTCGTTACTATTTTGAATAGAATAAGGAAGTTGCAATGACAGTAGAAAAAGAGAAGCACTCTAAGGAAAAAATCCTTCCCATTCGATTGTCGAAGGAATTGTATAAGAGAATGCGCATTTTATCTTTCGAATCAGAAATTAGTATGGCGGAATTATGTAGACAAGGTGTCGAGATTATTTTAGAAAAGCATGAAAAGACCAAAGGAAATAAAAAAACGAAATAACAATTGTGTATATCGGAATATCGATATATCATTATATCGGTTTTAAATAAAAACCACAAAAGCGTGGCCATTGAAGCTCATATCCTCAAGGGCCACTAACCACAACACTACCGTCAGGAGGTAAGGCCATGGCTATGTCTATCATAAATGATTTAACGTCTTTAAATCCACATATTCAGCAGCAAGAAGCTTTAAATACCCAACTATCAAAAACAAGAGCTTTAGTTCAAATCTCTTTAAGTGAAGATTTTTTAGATTATGACAAGAGCATCATCAACAATTATCTGTGGATGATGAGTGATTCTGTCGATATATCTTACAAATTAAGCGAAGAAATATTAAATTTCCTACTACAGAACTACCGTGATCTAGTTTCAGAGATAGAGGAAGATGAAAGTATTTTTAAGGTAATTGGATTTAGCGATTGGGAGGCAAAAGAATTACAGTTGCGTTCTGCGATACTGAATTTCTTGCTCGAGTATATCAAAAATAAAAAGTTGTCTTCAGAAGAGGCGAGTAGATTCTTTAGTGTAGAGATTAATACAATCGATCGAATATTGAGTGGTCGTATTGATTCGCTGGGTATGGATTTACTTTTAAGCATATTGGGAAAAATAGAATTTACTGAGCGCAAGGAAACCTAGAGAGTTTTGACTAATCCAGCCAATAATGTTGCCAAATTCCTTCTGAGAAAAAGAAAGAAAATTATTGGCTGGGTAAAAATTGAAAAATATTTAACCATCCGTGTAAAGTGAATTTTAACGAGGTATTTGGGTAGATAGCCGCGGTATCACGGTAATTTTTAAATTAATGTTCTGGTTCCGATATTTTGAAGAAATGAAATCGCCTTTGATAGATGGCTCATCTAAATCAGCTTGAGGGAATGGAATGTGCAGAAAGAAAAGATCTTTTTCAGGCAAAAAGCGAGATTTTGTGAAAAAATGGTTATCGGAAGCAATCGGAAATTGTCGGAAATTATCGGAAACGTGACGTGCTCAAAATCGTTGAGTTCAAATTATTATAGGAAATTTTTGCGTACCTGGTTTTTGTATCGCATCAACGGTGTGACACTAACTGTGTGATGCCATTAATTTTGAAATCAACGAAGGGAAAATTATTGGCTAGGATGAATTTGAAAAATATTTGAACATGTTCTTCAGAAAAAGAGAAGTAAAATATTTTAAAAGAGATGCAGAAATTTATTTACAGTAAACTGAGAGTAACTTTTTAGATTAAATAATCAGTTTTGGTTCAGTAGGATTTTTGGTGTAACTGATTTCTTTGAACACGGTGCACGGCTTTACAAAAAAGGTTCAAAAAATTTTTAGATTGAGTTTAGAAAATAATGGCTTGAATTTTAAAAAACAAATGTTTGAAATGGCAAATACAATCAAACGAGTTAAAATTAAGACTGGATAGGTGGTGTCTTAAGATCCATACGCCATTTTAAAATACGTTAGATACCATCAAAATAGGACATAAATGTGCATACATCTAGCCTTTCGAGTGAACGAAACTACGGCATATATAGAGTAATATTTATTGGCGCTGGTTTTTCAGGCACATTAGCAGCATTAGAGTATGCAAAATATAAGGATGCTGGCAATGTTTTGATTGTAGATGAAAATGAGGAGCCTGTCGGAAAACTAAGCTCTAGTTATAATCAATGTTATAAGCTGCATATTGGACATCATTATATAGGTGATCTTGCAACGGCAGAGCAATGTTTGTTGGATTCCATTTATTTTGCACGAAATTATCCGGCAGCTATCAATGGAGATCTTAAAG
>JAFEDO010000236.1 GCA_018241565.1 Pseudomonadota bacterium | reverse complement strand
TTAGCTTTCTCTAGAAGCCTTTTGCCCAGTATATATTGTGAACCTGTATCACCGAGATCAGCTGCAGCTCGATAACTTTCTTGTGCCAAGTCTTCAGCATGAGGAAATTTTTTATTAAAAAATCGTTGATCGTAAAATTTCGCAACTTCTAGATGCAAGAGTATTTCTTTTTTTAATTCCACATCAGGCACTGGATTATGCTGACGTGCTTTACACAAAGCTGTAATTTGTTTTTGTAATTTTTTAAGCTTCAGTTTGGCAAAAAATGACATAGTATTATTCCTTCCTATGTTGAAATCAGATAGTGTACAAAATACAACCCAAAGACTGCGAGCGCAACGAGTAATAATAAGAGTACTGGAAAAGAGAGATTCTTTTTCAGTCTAAGCTCTTGTTCACGACGTAATTCCGGTGTTAATTCTGCCGGTTCATCCTTAGAAATTGATTGATCAAAATAATTATTAATTAAACGCGCAATCACGCCTAATAAAACTGAAATTAATAAAAATGGAAGCATCAAAGCAATTGCTAATGTATATCCACTTAAATTCCGATGGTGAATAAACCATTCTCTAAAATAACTAATAAACCCTGGCATATCGTACTGAATATCTAAAAATAAATAAGGCAACAAATATAGGATAAACAAAAATACGTAGATACTTGAAATAGTACACACGACACCTACTCCAAATAGCAACAGCTCTGAGGGCGATTTAGCTCGCATAGACATCCTTGATTTGATTATTTTAGAGAGGCAAGTATAGTGATTATTGTGTGTTTTCCAAGAATTTTTTGCTTAATCCTCGGTTACTTCCTCTGGCAAAGAAACTAAAGGTTCAGCACCTTCTAGCTCTACTTTTTCGATCTTTTCGAATCGACTGGTAATTTTCTTTGCGGAAGTCGTCACATCATTAACATCATCATGGACTTGGTGAATATGTTTCGCCAAACTCCCCATGCGTTTTTCGAACCGAGAAAAATCCTTCGCTAGATAATGCAAATGCTCTTGGATTATATGAATTTGTTTACGAGTGGCCGCGTCTTTCAAAACAGCCCTCGCCGTCGTCAAAATAGCCATGAGTGTCGTTGGCGAGACCATCCAAACACGGGCTCTCTGAGCTATTTCTACTAAATCTGGATAATGACTATGAATTTCAGAGAAAATAGCTTCTGCAGGGATAAACATCATCGCTCCATCAGCGGTTTCTCCCGGAATAATATATTTCTCTGCTATATCCTGGATATGTTTTCGAATATCTAGCTTAAATTGTTGCTCCGCTTTCAAATGATCCGATTCACCCAATGTGGTATCAATCAATCGATAATAATTTTCTAAAGGAAACTTTGAATCTACGACAACATTTCCCGTTGGTTCAGGTAAAAATAAAATACAATCGGCGCGTTTATCGTTGCTCAACGTGTGTTGCAAAGAAAAGTGATTTTCTGGCATGTAATTACGAATCAAAGCATTTAATTGCACTTCACCAAAAGCCCCTCTTGAACGCTTATCTGCTAAAATTTCTTGCAAACTGATCACGTTACTAGATAGTTCAGTAATTTTCTTTTGAGCTTCATCAATTAATGCAAGACGCTTAAGCACATCAGTAAAAGTAGCCGTTGTTTTTTCAAATCCTTCCGTCAATCGCTTTTCAACTTGCCCACTGATTTCTTTCAATTTTCCTTCAGTCATCAAAATAAGCTTATCCATTTGCTTACTCAATAACTCTGTATTTTGGTTTAATTTTTCTTGTAACTGTTGACGAGTTTCAGTAATACCTTTTGTTAATTGATCTTGTATTTGATTAACACTATGTAATTGACCTTGATGCAGAACATTCAAAATCTGTTCTCGAGAATTTACTAAATTTTCTTTGATACTATCGGCAAGATCTCGCATCATGGATTCATATTTATGATGTTGAGATTGCTTGAATAGAAATACCGCTAAAAAAATACCTGCGACAAGTAAAGACCCAATAATAATCAACTCTAAATGCATATAACTAACTCCAGCAGGACTTTAAAACATCACTGTGAGGCTTCGCAGTAACTTAATAAACTATTATTTAACATCCAAACCAATTGGTTCATTGAATACTCTGCTACTTTCTCTATTGGTAAAAACTCTGAAAGCCCTTCACAAATTTCAGAAAAATTTTTATCTTCGAGACAAGATTGAAATATAAATTTCTGTGCTTCTGTAAGAATGGAAAATCTTGCCGTTTGCAATCCATCCCGCCAAAAAATAACGGATTGTTGTTCTTTTAATTTTTGCAGTTCTGAACATAATTCTTGATCTAAAAAGTTTTGAACATAGTCGGCTACATTAAAATTAAATGTTTCCATTTTTAATGAAGGATGGAACTTAAACTTTAGATATGCCCAATCTGCTTCTGGAATTTGAGCTAAATCAGCTAATCGTTTAGTTTTTGCATCTGATGCTGTGACTACACTCACTAAAGTAAATTCAAATTTCGCCAATTCCGCTAGTGCTAAATTTTCTTTACCAAATGATTGGTCGATCAGAAATTCACTTAAGTATTCACCAAAATGGCGAACCGAAAAATTTGTGGAAGGATAAGCATCAATATAGGCTTCACACATTTCGACGAAGGTTTCTTCACCCAAGCAACGCTGTAAGCAAGGATAATTCATTCGTAAAATTTCAGTCAAACGAATCAAATAACCTTCTGCATAAACATCTAAACGCGTTTGAATAAAATCTTCATCTGGCCCTGTGATACGTGAAAAAATATCTTCATTTCTTTCAAATAAATAAAATTGAAAATCCTTTTGTGTATCTTTTAATGAACTCATGCAATTTCCAACTCTAGAACTTGCGCCGCTATGGCTTTGGCTTTTTGTAACTCAGCATATAAATCATCGAACGGGGGAATATTCCCATCTCGCTCAATCATAGTAGAAACTTGTCCAAATCTTTTTACAGCAGACTCATATAATTGCCATACAGGATCCACAATATCATGATCATGAGTATCAATAATATGATCAGTCAACTGAGTATGCCCTGCCAAGTGAAATTGTTTAACTCGGTTAATGGGAATGTGATTGATATAATCCATCGGATTAAATTGATGATTAAATCCACTCACATAAATATTATTAATATCCAATAAAATAAAACAATCTGACTGTTCAGCAACTAAAGTGAGAAATTCCCACTCTGAAAACTCAGATTCTTTAAAATTCACATAGCTTGAAACATTTTCAATTAGAATGCGAAATCCTAAAAAATCTTGCACTTGTTTTATTTTTTCAACAACGTGTGATAAAGCTTCTTTCGTATAAGGTAAGGGAAGTAAATCGTGCGTATTGTAACCTTTGAGTCCCGTCCAACAGAGATGATCCGATATCCAACGAGGGTTAATACGATCTGCTAATGATTTAACCTGTCGTAGATAATCTAAATTTAAAGGATCTTTTGTACCGATGGATAAAGAAACCCCGTGCATAACCAATGGATAATAAGGGCTAATTTGATCCAAATAATAGAGTGGACGTCCGCCTGGAACCAGGTAATCTTCTGTCATGATTTCAAACCAATCTACTTTTGGTTTAGATTCAATAACGGCGTTATAGAACTCTGGACGAAGCCCTAATCCGAAACCTAGATATTTGTAGTCAGGCAAACTCATGGAAAAGTTCCAATTTGAAAATTACTACGCAACCCAACATTCAAAAATAAAAAATCTTGGACAGTTTTTACGCTGTCCAAGATTAAGGAAAGGAGAAAACTAAAACAATTATTGTTTAGTTTGAGTACCAGTTCCTGACGTATCAGTGCTTGTAGAAGCAGCTGTAGTAGTGTCAGTAGATGGTTGGTTTTCACTAGTAGCAGCAGCCTTCTTAGCAGCGTGATGCTTTTTAGCATGATGCTTGTGATGCTTTTTATGTTTGTGGTGGTGGCCACTGCATGCATTCATGCTGCATTTATGCATTGATGAACATTTGTTCACTGATGCTGATGCAGGAACTTGTTGCATAGCTTTGTCACCTTCAGTTGCACAACCAGCAGCAAATAAAGCAGCAGCTGCAGCAGCGATGATAAGACCAGATTTAGTAATAGACATTTGGATTGCTCCTCCGTGTTGTTTTTAGTTATAAAATTTACGAAGCCAGTGTAGCTAACATTCTATATAAGTCAAAAATTCATTTGAAACTAAAAAGAATGCCCATATAAAGGTCTATACAACAAAGGCTACACATTTAGTGCGCGAGCGAGAATATCAATAAAATATGGGATATGCAAGATCATGTTTTATGTTTCTTTCTCACCCTTCTTTCCCTTGTTTTTCACAGATGCTTCCACAGCATTTTGCCCTGCCATCCGAATCGCCTGAAAACTAGATTGAGTCAAATCGACCAACTCTCTGACAGCTGCAAAATACATAGTGAAGTTAGTTGAAGCATTTGCTTTCAAATCAGCAACCATATATTGCCAACGATTCACTAATACTTGGAAATGATTAATCCAAGATTTAATTCTTTTTGAAAGATCTTTTTCATGAGAATCATATTTCAAAATTGAAATCGCTAATAATCTTTGTTGCCAATCAATATCATCACGCAATGATTCTCTAGTTAATGCTTCCCAATGGTTATCAACCGGTAATGCAATAATTTGATTACGTATCCATGCAAGGTCTAAGTAATCTCCGATTGCAAAATAAACTTTTGTTACTTCTTTAATAGTAAAAGTATTTTCTTGAGCCGCAGATGCAATGTCAAAAGCTGCCAATACAGCCCATAAGGATGCCATTTTCTTTGCTAACGATTCAGGTATTTTTAATTCCGAATATTTTTTAATCGTTTCGTGATAAACCTCTAATTCATTACCATCTAAACATTCTGGAATATAATTCATCATCTCATTCACGCCAGGGAGATACGTATCGATAGTACTAGTAATATCTAAAGAAAAACGGCAATTTCGTAAAATCCAACGCGTAGCACGTCGAATCATACGTATGCACTCCATGAGCATAGTAATTTGTACATCTGCATCAACTTGGTTATCTAATGCTTCAATTTCTTCTCTTAAATGCCCTACGTCAAAACAGTGTCTTGCAATAGCATAAGCTCGCACAATAGCAGCAGGCTCAGAACCTGTTTCATCACTGAGACGATAAACAAAAGCAAATCCTACTTCATTGACTAACCCAGAACTTAATTGTGTGGCAATAATTTCTCGTCTTAATCGGTGATTCTCCATTTGTTTATGGTATTTTTTTCGAAGCAGTGTTGGAAATGCTCGCTCTAAAATATTACTTAAGTAAGGATCTTCAGGAACATCTGAATCTAAAATTTGCTCTTTCAAAGTATTTTTACTATAAGCAAGCAAAATCGCAATTCCAGGAGCAGTAAGCCCCTTTCCAGCTAATTTTCTATCTAGAAGATCTTGCTCATCAGGAAGAAATTCTAAAGCACGATCTAATTTTCCTGCACGTTCTAGATCTCTGATGTAACGAGCATGTAACTCGAGATTTTTAGGCGCATATTTAACTGCCAAACTGATTGCTTGAGTTTGGCGATAATTATGAATTAAAACTAAATCAGCAACCTCATTCGTCATTTCAGCCAGTAAAACATTTCGTTGCTTGATAGTCATATCGCCAGCGCTAACGACTGCATTCAATAAAATTTTAATATTCACTTCATGATCGGAACAATCAACACCACCTGAATTATCGATAAAATCGGTGTAAATCTTTCCACCTTCAGAAGCAAACTCCGTTCTACCCAACTGAGTAAAACCTAAATTCCCCCCTTCTCCAATGACTTTGCATTTCAATTCACAGGCATTGATTCGAATATTATCATTGGTTCTATCGCCCACATCGCTATTTGATTCATTCGTTGCTTTTACAAAAGTACCAATACCACCATTCCAGAGTAAATCAACCGGTGCTCGTAGCGCTGCACGAATTAGGTCATTAGGTAAAATGAAGTCTTGCTGTAACCCTAATGCTGCTTTAACTTCTGCTGAAAGCTTGATAGATTTCACTGAACGAAGGAAAACACCGCCTCCTGGTGAAATCAATTCTGGATTATAATCAGCCCATGTAGAACGGGGTAAATTAAATAGACGTTCACGCTCTTTAAAACTACCCATCGGTTCTGGATTTGGATCCAAGAAAATATGCATATGATTAAATGCAACCAGTAATTTAATGTTTTGTGACAGCAACATACCATTACCAAAAACATCTCCGGCCATGTCACCAATACCAACAACAGTAAATGGTTCTTTTTGAATATTTTTTCCTAATTCACGGAAATGTCGTTTAACAGATTCCCACGCACCTCGGGCTGTAATCCCCATCTTTTTATGATCATAACCAGCAGATCCACCCGAAGCAAAAGCATCATCTAACCAAAATTCATATTCACGTGCAATTGAATTAGCAATATCAGAAAATGTCGCTGTCCCTTTATCAGCAGCAACTACTAAATACACATCATTTTCATCATAACGAACTACCTTATCAGGAAAAATAACTTCTCCACCTTTCATGTTGTCCGTAATATCTAGTAATCCGCGAATAAAGTTTTTGTAACAAGCAATAGCTTCTTCCATGATTTGTTCACGTGTACCATTGATAGGTAATGATTTTGGAACAAAACCACCTTTGGCACCTGAAGGCACAATCACTGCATTTTTAACTTGTTGTGCTTTCATCAAACCTAAAATTTCTCTTCTAAAATCTTCTGGACGGTCAGACCATCGTAATCCCCCTCTCGCCACTTTAGAGGAACGTAAATGAATACCTTCAAATTGAGGAGAATAAACAAATATTTCATAAAGTGGTCTAGGCAAAGGTAATTCTGGTAAAAGCATTGAATCTATTTTGAAAGATAAATAAGGCTTTGGAGTACCTTCTTCCGTTAATTGATAGTAATTCGTTCTCAAAGTAGAACGAATGACATCTAAGTACCTTCTTAAAATTCTGTCTTCATCCAAACTGGTCACTAAATCCATATCTTTTTCTAACTGCTCTTCTAAAGCTTTTATTTCTGAATTAGCGCTGAGATCTCTATTAGGACTAAAACGCAGATGAAATAATTTGACTAAATTTTTTGTGATGCTGGATTGATTCAATAAAGTTTCTTCTATATAAGATTGACTAAAAGTGAATCCCGTTTGACGTAAGTATTTAGCATAAGCTCGAACTATTGTAATTTCATGCCACGTTAAGCCAGCTGCTAATACCAACTTATTAAAACCATCGTTCTCTACAATGCCAAACCAAATTTGTGCAAACGCATCCTGAAAAACTTCTTTCATAGACTCCATATCAAATTGCTCGTCGGTATTCACCCTATTAAAGCTCATTGTAAAATCATTAATCCAATATGAAGAACTTTCTTTTAAGGTAATTTCATATGGTTTTTCTGAGATAACCCGCATACCCATATTTTCAAATATAGGAATCACATCGGATAATGTAATGGTCTTATCTAACTTATAAAGTTTAAAATGAAGCATTCCATCCATATCATCTAGAGGACGATAAAAATTCATTTCTAGTGGTTTTTTTTCAGATAAACTTTCAAGATGTTTGAGATCATAAACAGCCATGCGCGGAGAAAAAGATTCACGATAACTTGCTTGAAATGCTTCTGCATATCGAATAGATAAGTGAATACCTTTCTCTTCGCCAAAATACTCTATTAAGTAGTCATGCAATTCATCATTCCATGTCTTACCGATTTCAATTAATTGTTTTTCTATTTCTTTAACATCGTATTTAATATGTTGCTCAGGATCAATTTTTATCATGTAGTGAATGCGAGCTAAAACTGATTCAGAAAAACGGGTCGTATAAGAAATATCTAAAGCTTTAAATGCATTCCTTAAAACTTCCTGCATGCGTTTTTGTAATTCTGTGTTATAGCGTTCCCTGGGAACATAGACATAACAAGAAATAAAACGCCCGTATAAATCCTTACGAGCAAAGAAGCGGATACGACGACGTTCTTGCAAATGTAAAATACTCAAAGTTAATTCAAGTAACTCATTAACACTTGCTTGAAATAAATCATCACGAGGTAAAGTTTCTAATATGTTTAGTAAAGCCTTTCCAGAATGACTTTTCGGATTTAATTGTGAAGCAGCAAGAATTTGATCAACTTTATGTCGTAGAAACGGAATATCTTTAGGATTAGAGTTATATGCTGCAGAAGTATATAAACCCATAAATCGATATTCACCAATGACTTTTCCATCTGGTGTTACCTTTTTAACACCTAAGTAATCCGCATTAACAGAACGGTGTACCGTACAAGGGCGACCTAGTTTAGTTAGGATCACAATAGGCTCTGGAGAAAACAATATTTTGCGGGCTTCTTCTGTGATTTTTGAAATATTGAGTATGGTATGAGTGCGAGTATCATCTCTTAAAACACCCAGGCCACTATTAGGAACTCGACGTAATATTTTTTCGTCTCCTTCCCCTTCTAATTCATTCTCGACATAACCTAGGAAAGTAAAATGATCATCTAGTATCCAAGTTAAAAACGCCTTGGTCTCTGCCAATTCATCTGGATTGAAGCAATTTTTTATTTTATCAAGTCCTGCAATGCAATCATTCATTTTTTGACGCATTGGTTTCCAGTCTTCCACCACTTCACGAACATCGGTTAATACTCTCTCTAAGTTCGTTTTAATATCTTCTAATACTTTAGGATCTGTGACTCTATCAATTTCAATATACATAGGTGCTTCAGGCGTCACTTCTTTTGTGACTTCTGCATTGTAAGGTAAAATTTTATAAATTTTACCTTTTGCATCACGGCAAATTTTCATGCCACCAAAACTAATAATCAAATGAATCGTAAATCCCAGTCGAGTCAACTCCATTGTGATGGAATCGATTAAAAAAGGTATATCGTTTTGAATAATTTGAATAATAGTATGAGTGGATTGCCAAGCATTCTCTTCATAGGAAGGATTAAAAACATGTATTTTTGTTTCATTAGGATGGCGCTCCTTCATGATTTCCCATTGCGCAAGAGCAGCACCATAAAGATCCGGAATAGCACGATCGAGTAAATCTTCTTCTGCTACCACACCATAAAATTGGGTCACAAATTCACTCATGAGATCAGCTTTCTCACCTTGAATATGTTTATGAATTTCCGAATCTAATTTCTGAATAATGTCTTGTTTGGCTTCTTCTTTCTTATAAGGAATGGTCATGATTGGATTAGGTTCTGTACTTTTGCTCATTTTTAATATCCTTAGGTGTCTTACGGCGGCAGTTTCTGCACACATCTTAAAAGGGGCCAATTATAACGATTAATTTCATAAAATCAGTCATTTCTTTCAAACAAGCCGATCTTTTTATTCAGTATAATAATTTAACTAAACTCTTATTATATGGTCAACAAATAGCCACACCCTCTAAGTAACCCTCTTTAAGCTCCATATATATGGTATGTAAGAATTCATTGCCCACGATATTAAGCACAGGTATTCTTAGATTTAAATTAATTAAATCAGAGATTTAAATTGAATAAAAACCCTCAAATTAGCCTAAACCTCGATTCTGTAGATTCTTCTTGGGTGCCCTTAATAACTACAGCACTTGAAACAGTTGATCCTCTATATTTAGAATCATTAAACAAAAACAATCAGTGGTTACCTGGTAAAGATAAAATTTTCGCAGCGTTTTCTCTTCCAATATCAGAAACTCGCTACATTCTTTTTGGCGAATCTCCTTATCCCCGAGCAGCATCTGCTAATGGGTATGCTTTTTGGGATGGCGCCGTTGATGAGCTTTGGTCTGAAACGGGATTATCTGTTCCCGTGAATCGAGCCACTTCTCTTAGAAATTGGATCAAAATGTTACTCATCGCAGAAGGCGCTTTGGATCCCAGTGATACTTCTCAAACTGCAATCGCCAATCTAGATAAATCTAACAAAGTAAAAACCATTCAAGAATTCTTTAACAATTTATTAAATCACGGTGTCTTATTATTAAATGCGAGTTTAGTGCTGAGCGAAGAACAAGTCAGAAAAGATGCTGCTGCTTGGAAACCTTTTATGCAAAGTTTGTTAAATCAAATATGGGCTATCAACTCAAATATACAGCTCATTCTTTTCGGAAAAATTGCTGAAACTATTCAAAAGCTAGATATCCCCTCTTTCAAACAATTTGTTACAGAACACCCTTATAACATTAGTTTTATTCATAACGAAAAAGCATTAGATTTTTTTAGACCGTTAAAATTACTGGGGAAATGACTAATGAATATTGATCAAAATGAAATTAAAAAATTTGATGACTTATCTGAAGTTTGGTGGGATGAGTCTGGTGAGCTAAAGACTTTACATAAAATAAATCCCATTCGAATGGAATTCATTTCAAAACACGCGCATTTATCCGGAAAAAAAGTACTCGACGTTGGTTGTGGTGGCGGCATTTTATCGGAAAGTTTAGCGAAAGCTGGCGCAACAGTAACAGCCATAGATATGAGTGAATCAGCACTAGACGTTGCGAGAAAACACAATCTTGAACGACTATCTATCGATTATCAAAATGTAACGATTGAATCTATTGCTGATACAAATCCAAATACTTTTGATATTGTTACCTGTTTAGAAATGCTAGAACATGTTCCTAACCCACAAGACATTATTCACGCCTGTGCTAAGGCATGCAAACCCAATGGGCATATATTTTTCTCAACCATTAACCGCACTTTAAAAGCATACTTAAGTGTTATTCTTGGCGCAGAATATATATTAAGACTGCTACCTAAAAAGACGCACGACTATGATAAATTTATCCGCCCTTCAGAATTAGACCAATGGGCCAGGGGCTCTCAATTGGAGTTAAAAAACATCACAGGCATTGACTACCACCCGTTGACTCATCGATGCAAATTTAAAGAGGATGTTTCTGTTAATTATTTAGTTCATTACGTGAAAGGCTAAAGTGTTGGGATCCCGGGTTTCGCGTTTTAAAAGGCAAAAACGCTTACCCGGGCTACAAAAATCGGCTGCGAAGGAGCACTAGTCTTACTCGTGATAACACCAACACACTTATCCCTTTAATCCCTTTTCAACAATTTCATAAACATCTTTTGATAAAGGTTTGCTTTTCAAAATGAGTTCTAGCTGAGTTTTCATTAATTGCTGACGCTTGGGATCCATTCGTTTCCATTGGATAAGTGGATTCACTAATCGTGCTGCATTTTGTGGATTTAAGACATCTACTTTTAATACCACCTCCGTTAAAAATCGATAACCTTCACCAGAAATATCATGGAAACGTAGTGGATTTTGAAAACAAAATGCACCAATGAGTGATCGCACTTTATTAGGGTTTTTGATATTAAACGTCGGATTTTCCATTAAAGATTTCACTTGCTTTAGAGTATCAGGTAATTCTGAAATAGCCTGTACACTAAACCATTTATCCATCACGAGTGCATCGTGTTTCCAAGACTCATAGAAAGCATTCAACACTTGGTTTCTAATAGGAGTATCTTTATGAGTAATTGCACGTAAAGCACCCATTTTTTCGGTCATATTATCTGCTTTGTCAAATTGATTACGGCATAATTCTAGCGATGACTCATCTTCTTTTTGTAATAAATATGACAAAACTAAATTTTTCATTCTTCGTTTGCCAACAGATTCGGTATTATAAGAATAAGCCTTGTCGGTTTGACATTGTGAATAAATATCTAGATAGATTGATCTCAGATGTAAGCTTAATTCATTTCGAATAAAACTTTTAACTGCACATATAGCGTCGATATCTATAACTTCTAGTTGCTCAGCAATGTAATCTGTTTCTGGCAAGGTTAACAATTCTGCTTTTAACTCATTATCAATAGTATGGTCTTTCAAAACTATTCTATGCAATTCGATATACTCATCTGGTAAATATAAACGCTCACCCATTTGATGATCTCGAATCAATTTCAAAAATAATTTTGAGAATATCGACTGCCCTGCTTCCCAGCGAACAAACCCATTATTATCATGACGATATAAAAACATTAATTCTTCGACTTTATGATCCGTTTCAACAATCACCGGCGCAGAAAATTCTCTTAAATAAGATAAGGTGGGTTTCGATGAAAACTTTCCAAGATAATAAACTTGTTCAGGCGCTTTTAATTCTAACAATGCTGTGGTCGACGTATATCTGGTAGCAAAATCTTTTTCAAAAACAATATCTTTCCCATGCACATCGAGTAATCCAATTAATATAGGAATATGAAAAGGTTGTTTAAATTCTTGATTGGGCGTTGGTGGACAAGATTGTTGAATCGTCATTTCATAATCTTCTGTCTCTTTATCATAATGCGTAGAAATCTTGATTCTAGGTGTTCCTGATTGACTATACCAATAACGAAATTGGCTAAGATCAACTTGACTGGTATCTTCCATCGCTCGAATAAAATCTTCAATTGTCACCGCTTTTCCATCGTGACGTTGGAAATAACAATCCATACCACGATAAAAAACCTCAGCACCTAATAAAGTAAACATCATTCTAATGACTTCAGCGCCTTTATTGTAAACTGTTGAAGTGTAAAAATTATTAACTTCAATATATGAATCAGGGCGAACAGGATGTGCCATAGGTCCTGCATCTTCTCTAAATTGATTTGTTCTCAACAATCCAATTTCTTCAATTCGTTTTACTGCAGATGAATAAATTGTCTGTGCAAATTGTTGTTCACGAAAAACTGTCAATCCTTCTTTCAAACTCAGTTGAAACCAATCTCGACAAGTAACACGATTCCCAGTCCAATTATGAAAATATTCATGTGCAATAACCGTATCTATATTTTGATAATCTACATCTGTCGCACTATCAGGATCCGCCAAAACATATTTCGAGTTGAATATGTTTAATCCTTTATTTTCCATCGCGCCCATATTGAAATCGTTAATAGCCAAAATCATATAAATATCTAAATCGTATTCTCGTTTATAAAATTGTTCATCCCATGCCATTGCTTTTTTTAATGCGCTCAATGCATGCTGGCATTTAGTTTCATTACCTTTCTCTACATAAATTTGCAAAGTAACTGTCCGTTTTGAACATGTAACAAAAGTATCTTCAATACATAATAAATTTCCAGCAACCAAAGCAAACAAATAACTAGGTTTTGGATAAGGATCTTCCCAAGAAACCCAATGACGCCCTTCGGTTAAACCCCCACTTCCAATTAAATTTCCATTGGATAATAAAATAGGGTATTTTTTCTTATCCGCTGCAATTGTCGTTTTATATCGAGCTAAAACATCTGGTCTATCCAAGAAATAAGTAATTCGTCTAAACCCATGCGCTTCGCATTGGGTACAAAAAATTTCATTCGATTGATATAAGCCATTCAGGGTAGTATTTTCGTGTGGCTTAATCCGCGTTTTAATTTCCAGCTCAAATTGCTCGGGAACGTTAAAAATCACAAGCTTTTCAGGAGTAACTCCATATTCATGGGCATTTAATGCTTTTTTATTCAAAACCACAGAAATAAGCTCTAATGAATCCCCCTCCAGCTCTAATTCATGGGAACGTGGGTTTTGTCCCAAAGGATTAACTCTAAACTGAGACTTTGCCGTCACCAGGGTTTCAAGCGCCATCAAGTCAAAAAATAACTCAGTAGAATCAATGAGATAAGATGGGTTTTGGTAGTCTTTCAAATAGATGGTTTTGGGAGGTTGAGTCGACATATTTATCCTTATTGTTTATCCAAAGTATTTATCCTAAAGCCTGCTTTTATGAATTGCTCATAGATCAAGCATATTAGCGTTCCTTGACTATAATCCCTAATAGAAGATCCTAATTTTAAGGGGATGATTTTAACAGAGGACAATAACATGACTAATGATATTTTTCGTGAATATACTGCTCGTTATGAACGGTTAGAACCAGAAGAAATGACTCTACAAGAATACTTAGAGCTCTGTAAAAAAGACCCTTCTGCTTACGCAAATGCTGCAGAAAGACTACTGATGGCTATTGGCGAGCCTGAAAGCATCGATACTCGAGATGACCCCCGATTAAGTCGTATTTTCTCTAATAAAATCATTCGCAAATACAAAGTTTTTGATGAATTTTATGGATTAGAAGAACCCATTGAACAAATCGTCGGTTTCTTAAAACATGCTTCTCAAGGGCTAGAAGAAACGAAACAAATCCTCTACTTATTAGGTCCAGTAGGCGGTGGAAAGTCATCCATTGCAGATAAATTAAAAGCTTTAATGGAAAAGATACCATTTTATGCACTCAAAGGATCTCCCATTTACGAATCTCCCCTCTCTGTCTTTTCCTACGAAGAAGATGCCGCTATTTTGGAGGAAAAATATAATATTCCCAGACGACTGATTAAAACCATTATGTCACCTTGGGCAATAAAACGATTACATGAATTCAATGGTGACATTTCGAAATTTAAAGTCATTAAGCTGTATCCTTCCCGTTTAAATCAAATTGCTATTTCAAAAACTGAACCTGGTGATGAAAACAATCAAGATATATCGTCATTGACTGGAAAAGTGGACATTCGAAAATTAGAAGAGTTTTCACAAAATGATCCTGATGCTTACAGTTATTCTGGTGGTTTATGTTTATCGAATCGAGGCCTACTTGAGTTTGTTGAAATGTTTAAAGCCCCGATCAAAGTACTACATCCACTTCTCACAGCAACACAAGAAGGTAATTACAAAGGCACCGAAGGAATTTCAGCTTTACCATTTGAAGGAATAATCCTTGCACATTCTAATGAAGCTGAATGGCAAAGCTTCCGAAACAATAAAAACAATGAAGCGTTTATCGATAGAATTTATATCGTTAAAGTGCCTTACTGCTTACGCGTTTCAGAGGAAATCAATATTTACAAAAAACTCATTTATAACAGCACATTAAAAAATTCGCCCTGCGCACCTGGCACATTAGAAATGATGGCGCAATTTTCTGTCTTAACACGATTAAAAGAACCTGAGAATTCTAGCATTTATTCTAAGATGCGTATTTATGATGGAGAAAATTTAAAAGACACGGATCCTAAAGCTAAGTCTTACCAAGAATACAAAGATTTTGCAGGCGTTGATGAAGGCATGACAGGACTCTCTACACGGTTCGCTTTCAAAATTTTAGCGAGAGTTTTTAATTTTGATCATGCTGAAATATCTGCTAACCCTGTTCATTTATTGTATGTCTTAGAAAAGCAAATTGAACAAGAACAATTCCCTCCAGAAACACAAGAAAAATACATGTCATTTATTAAAGAATTTATAGCACCACGCTTTATTGAATTTATTGGAAAAGAAATCCAAACCGCTTATTTGGAATCTTACTCTGAATATGGGCAAAATATTTTCGATCGATATATTACTTACGCCGACTTCTGGATCCAAGATCAAGAGTACCGTGATTCTGAAACGGGAGAAATCTTTGACAGAACAGCACTCAATCAGGAATTAGAACAGATTGAAAAACCTGCTGGTATTAGCAATCCTAAGGATTTTAGAAATGAAGTCGTTAATTTTGTTCTTAGAGCAAGAGCTCATAACAACGGAAAAAATCCACTCTGGACAAGTTATGAAAAACTGCGTGTTGTTATTGAGAAAAAAATGTTTTCAAACACTGAAGATTTGTTACCAGTTATTTCGTTTAATGCCAAAGGCTCTACTGAAGAAAAACAAAAACATGAAGAGTTCATTAAACGAATGGTTGAGAAAGGTTATACTCGAAAACAAGTTAGACTTTTATCTGATTGGTACTTGCGGGTAAGGAAATCACAGTAATGACTCAATTTATTGATCGCCGCTTAAATGGTAAAAATAAAAGTGCCGTCAATCGACAAAGATTTATTCGACGTTATAAAACACAAATCAAACAAGCTGTATCTAATGCCATTTCTAAACGAAAAATCACCGAGATAGATAAAGAAGGTGAGAAAATAATTATCCCGAATAAAGACACAAATGAACCGACTATTACTCATGGACATGGTGGTGTTCAAGAAGGTATTTTTGCAGGAAATAAAAATTTTTCTAAAGGAGACCGGATCCCTCGAGTTTCTGAAGACCAATCTGCTAAAGGAGAACAAGCGAGCAACACGGGCGAAGGTACTGATGATTTCATTTTTGAACTTTCGCGAGATGAATTTGTCGACTTATATTTTGAGGATCTAGCTCTCCCAGATTTAGTAAAAAAAGAAATTGCTCATATACCTAGCTATAAAACTGTTCGGGCAGGATTTAGTACAGCAGGTACACCAACCAATATTAATATTATCAGATCGATGCGCCAGGCAGTTTCCCGTCGGATCGCTCTAGAAACTGCGAACAAAGTCAAATTAAAGAAATTGGAAGATCAATTAAAAGCGTTAGAAGATAAAAAAACACCGGATAACCTACTAGAAATGAAGGCCATTCAAGAAGAAATTTCGAAATTAAAAAAAAGAATTTCATCAATAGCTTTTATCGATCCCATAGACATTCGATACAATAATAGAGTAAGACGTCTTGCGCCAACTACTCAAGCAGTTATGTTTTGCATCATGGATGTTTCAGGATCGATGGATGAAACTAAAAAAGATATTTCAAAAAGATTTTTTATACTACTCTATTTATTCCTCACAAAGACTTACGAGAAAATAGAATTAGTTTTTATTCGCCATCATACTTCTGCTAAAGAAGTAAACGAAGAAGAATTTTTTTATTCACGAGAAACTGGAGGCACTGTTGTTTCTAGTGCACTAGAATTGATGCGAGATATTATAAAAACTCGTTATCAAAATTCCTCATGGAATATTTATGCAGCAGAAGCGTCTGATGGTGATAATTGGAATGCCGATTCCCCCTATTGCAAGGATCTATTAGTCAATGACATTATGCCCTTAGTACAGTACTTTGCTTACATAGAAATCATGCCGAGACACCATCAAAGTTTATGGGAAGCCTATCTAACAGTACAAAATTTATTTCCTAATTTCGCTATGCAAAATATCAATGAACTATCTGATATTTATCCTGTATTTAGAGAATTATTTAAGAGAAAAATCTTATGAGAAAAAAACAACCGATCTCAACAGGTTCTGAGTGGACATTTGAATTACTCGAAGAGTATGAAAAAGAGATTGGACGTATTGCACATGAAAAATTTGGTTTAGATACCTACCGAAATCAAATTGAAATTATTTCAGCAGAACAAATGATGGATGTTTATTCATCTGTTGGCATGCCTGTGGGTTATCACCATTGGTCATTTGGAAAACAGTTTTTACAAATCGAGAAAACTTATAAACGAG
>JAFEDO010000235.1 GCA_018241565.1 Pseudomonadota bacterium | reverse complement strand
GATGAAATCATGCAAAACGGGGAGCTTTCTCCGCTTTCATCAAATTGTTTGAAGAAATATAAAGAAAATGCCAAATCAGAAGATGATAAAGACAAACCCATCAAGAAATCGAGTCAACGAACACGTCGCTTTTGTAAATATATCCTTGGTATTCCTGAAACGGTACATTTCCTCCTTGGGAGCTTTTCTTACAACAAGATTGATATCGATAGAGTACTTTCAAAGTATAACCCGGATCGAGAAACGAAAGATGGGGCATTCACTACGTCAGAATTGCGCTATATTTATAAGCATTGGGAGGAGCTAAAAACCAAAGTTAAATTTTACCGAGATGGCAATGAATGCAATGCGCCATGGGTTGACAATGCTCAATATTGGCAAGAAAACTTTAAGAGAAAAACTGAAGCCGGAAAACCTTTACCTCAACAAATACCGTTACAAAAAGAATTAAGAAAGTACTCTGATGTTCTTGCTAGCCCAAGGATACTTCCCAGTCAAAAGAAAGAGTCATTTATGAGTTTAAGCAAAATACCTTTAACTTTCTTCGGCTCACCCACTTTTAAACCCAAAGGTAATGAAAATACACCAGAAAAGTCTCTTGAAGCAGGTATTGTGAACGGCGCTCAATCGAGCAAGAAGAGACTCAGATTGGACGATTTTGAACTGCCAGAAATACCTCATGAAACGGGCACTGTGAATAGTAGGCAGTCACTCAAGGTGAAACTCGTGTTCGACGATTTCGAACTACCAGGAAAATCATCCATAGAGCTCCTTAAATTCCCCACTCTTCCCTCGGTTAACTCGAATAGAGACAAGGGTTCCTCAAAAGAAGAGCACCCCAAAACCACGACTTTGTTACCTAAGTGTGGCTAGATCCTTAAACCATCATAGGATAATTAGGTTTAATCATAGACTCTTGAATGTATTGTGCGAAATCTTCACAATACTCTTGTGCCTGTTGCGCTTTTTCAATCCCAAGATTGTTCATTGCTGAAATAGGCTTTCCGAAAAAATAATTATTTATCGCCGCTTGAGAATGATCCTTTGCTTTATCAGCCAGACCAAAACATTCTCTTGCCGCATCAGAGCATTGTATAGCTGTTATAGGATTTTCATCTTTAAAAAATACGGCTAACTGAAGATAAGCAAACGCGTTGATAAGAAAACCAGCGGAGTCTCCTAACGCGTTCATTTTTTCCATCCGAGCATATAAATTTGTTAATGCATTATCATAACCATCATCCTTGCTATTTAAATTTTCTAAAATCAAAAATAATAATACGGTGGCAGCGTGGTAAGAATGATGCTCATCAGCTTTCAAAAGTAATTCGATTTTTCTATCATTATCTGATGCTGATGTAGCTTTATTAAAAATAAAGAGACCAAAAAGTAAATCAAACGAAAGAATATTCGATTGAATTTCAATTTGATATAAACCTTTTTCTTTTCGATGAAGATTGATTTCGTTAATAATGAGTTGCCATTCAGATTCAAATCTAGGATCACGAAAAAAATTAGCTATTGCGGGCTCTTCATGAGCAGCAGAAAAAATAGTTTGCAAACTACATTCAAGATCGAAAAGTGTGGAAGAAAATTCAGAGGCTAGGAGATTTTGATTTTTTGAAAACCAAGCAATAAAACCAGTAACGTCCATGTCAGTCATCCTTTATTTCGATAGTCAATCCTTTGCCATCTTCAGTTACAATTAAAACGGGGAACGGATCCTACATAATTAATTTTATTTAGCAAGAGAATCCCCCAGTTTTATTATGACTTTTTGATTGTTAACTACAATTAGTGGTGCAATCAAACTTGAACCACATCATATGGGGTTTGCTCGCATGAAATTTGTTATGCCTGCAAAAGAAATTGAAGTATTTAATCAAAAAAATGGTACAGAATTTTATACCTATAAACGTAGACTGATGTTTGATCGAACAAAAAGTTGTTGCTGAGCCATTTCTTTTAAAAGTTCTGTACGATCAAAATAAACATCATTTATATAGTGAACTAAAACCTGGACAAAAATACACACTACAATTAGATGCGCTTCTTTTTTCTTTTTAACCTTTAACGATGCAAAATCTTATTCTTGCCAATTCACAATGCTGTTTTTAGTTGGTCCATAACTACAAAATAATTGAGTCATTTCAAGTTCATTCGAAAACTTTTTTAAAAAAGCAGGTGATGTCACAGTATAAATTTTTTCATTATTAATATAACTCAGTTGTTCATCGACTTGATCAAGACAAGTTACTGCTAAATGATGGTTAGCTTTAATCGAAGACGGTACAGCATTTATATCAAAATTACCTCTACCCATACGTTATCTCCCTATTGGTTAGAAAAATGCATAAAACTCTTGAAATATCCTAATTTCTATACAAAGACATGAGTGAATCTATATTCTTCTTAAAATGTCCCAACGCAGCCTCTTCTGAGCCTAAAGATTTATTTTCTTTGAAATATTCAAAATCCACAATAACTTTGTCTATCTGATATTTCTGAATATATCTTTTCACTAAGCTTTCTACTGAACCCGATTCAATATGAATTTGCTGCCGAGTAAATCCAAGCTCTGAATGCAAAAAGTCGGCTAGCTGCATTGCTTGCGTCTCATAACAATCCGCTAATGCTAAGACCGAACTGACACATAAGCTATACGGGGGGAAATGAGGAAGAACAATTAATATCTGTGAACGATAAGCACGCCAAACATCAATAAGCCCAACAGACTTCTTGTGATGTTCTACACACTGCTTGATCGATGCAACATTATTTAATGACTCACTAAAAACTAATAGATAAGACGACTCTTTATCGTGTGATTTCATGCTGGCACTTCCTTGTGTTGTTAAAGATAAAATCCTTTTTCTTCTGAGCTCAATGGAATTCAATTTCTACTATGGTGCTCGAGGGGCTGGCATTCTACTCCAAATACAATAGCTAAGGGAATATTCTGTCTAAAATTTAATTTTTTATTAAATGAATCAAACAGTTAGATAATATTTTTACAAATTAAAATCATTTGCGAGGCAAATTCGGCAGATTTGCGTCGCATTTTTAGTGAAAACCCAAGCAAATCTCATTAAAAGGCTGGGATGCTCATTCTCAAATTTAAATGTAACATACTGATAAATATAAGATTTATATCTCATCAAGCATATTAACTCTTTTATAGAGGCAAATATGCTCTGTATTTTTGTTGATTGCTAAAATAAACTGCTGTACTTTGCGTTTTACTTCTCACAGGGACAGTACCTCGCATGAAAAAATCACTCCCTCAATCAATATCTTCAGAACAATTAATTGATGAGTTCGACCGTGCAATAAGGACTCCAGAGTCTCAAGAGTATGGTCAAATTAAAAATCTCTATTTAAGAGTAATCGGGCTAAATGACTTACTCGAAAATAAAACTCT
>JAFEDO010000234.1 GCA_018241565.1 Pseudomonadota bacterium | reverse complement strand
TCGAAGCACAATTAGAAGCACGCTCATTAATGATGTCTACGAATAATGTGTTATCACCAGCGAACGGTGAACCAATCATTGTTCCAACTCAAGACGTAGTTTTAGGTTTGTATTACTTAACACGCGAAGATGCCAAAGCAAAAGGCCAGGGCATGGTGTTCAGTGATATCGATCAAGTGCATCGTTTTTACGAAGCAGGCGTTGTTGGTTTACATGCCAAAATTCGTGTTCGTATGAATGTATTCAAAATGAATAAAGAAGGAAAATACGAATGCGTTTATGAACTTGTTGATACAACAGTAGGTCGTTCGCTCCTCGCTGAAATTATTCCTGAAGGTTTTCCTTTTGAAGCAGTGAATAGAACAATTACTAAGAAAGTTATTTCTAAAATTATTGATGCTTGCTATCGACAATTAGGTTTGAAAGCAACGGTAATTTTTGCTGATCAACTCATGTATTTAGGATTCCATCACGCGACTAAAGCGGGTATCTCAATTGGTATCGAAGATTTAGTGATCCCAGAAAGTAAAGCGGAAATCATTGATCGTGCTGAAGCAGAAGTTAAAGAAATTGAAACACAATTTGCTTCTGGTTTAGTAACGAATGGTGAGCGTTACAATAAAGTCATCGATATTTGGTCTCATACTAATGAGCAAGTAGCAAAAGCGATGATGGAAAAATTATCGAAAGAAACAGTGGTGGATAGCCAAGGTAAAACGATCGAACAAGAATCTTTTAACCCTGTTTACATGATGGCTGATTCTGGTGCGAGAGGTTCTGCCGCTCAGATCAGACAGTTAGCAGGTATGAGAGGTTTGATGGCGAAACCAGACGGTTCCATTATGGAAAACGCGATCACCGCAAACTTCCGTGAAGGATTAAACGTATTACAGTACTTCATTTCAACGCACGGTGCGCGTAAAGGTTTGGCGGATACGGCATTGAAAACGGCAAACTCTGGATACTTAACACGTCGTTTAGTAGATATCGCACAAGATATGGTTATCAACGAAATCGATTGTGGTACACGTCGTGGATTAATGATGGCTCCTCTCATTGAAGGTGGTGACATTGTAGAACCATTGCGTGAAAGAGTATTAGGTCGAGTAGTTGCCGAAGATGTTGTACTCCCTGGTAAAACAGAAGTGATTGCACCAGCGGGTACATTATTAGATGAAACTTGGGTTGCTCATTTAGAAAAAATGGGTGTCGATCAAGTACGTGTTCGTTCACCGATTGCGTGTGAAGCACACTTTGGTCTTTGCGCAACTTGCTATGGTAGAGATTTAGCGCGTGGTCACTTGGTTAATATTGGTGAAGCAGTTGGTGTTATCGCCGCTCAATCCATCGGTGAACCAGGTACACAGTTAACCATGCGTACTTTCCATATCGGGGGTGCTGCATCACGAGCAACAGCCGTTAACAGCGTACAAGTAAAAAATAAAGGTACGGTTAAACTTCATAATATTAAAACGGTTAAACATGCGAGCGGTAAATTAGTTGCTGTATCACGTTCAGGTGATATTACCATCGTCGATGAGTTTGGTCGTGAAAGAGAACGTTATAAATTACCGTACGGTGCAGAATTAACAGTGACTGATGGAGATCAAGTCGAAGGTGGCAAGATTGTCTCTCGATGGGATCCACACACTCATCCAATCGTTTCAGAAGTATCCGGTAAAATTCAACTGATCGATATGATCGATGGTATTACGATTAATCGACAAACAGACGAAGTCACTGGTTTGAGTAACGTTGTGGTGATTGAACCTAAACAACGAAGTTCTGCCGGAAAAGAATTACGTCCAATGGTTAAATTGGTGGATGCGAAAGGTAAAGATATTAATTTGCCAGGCACGAAAGTCCCTGCACATTATTACTTACCCACTAACGCTATCCTCAATTTAGATGATGGTGCACCAGTTGGTGTGGGTGATGTTATCGCACGTATTCCCCAAGAAACTTCGAAGACTCGAGATATTACCGGTGGTTTACCACGCGTAGCTGATTTATTCGAAGCACGTAAACCAAAAGATACAGCAATCCTTGCTGAAATCTCTGGTATGGTGAGCTTCGGTAAAGAAACGAAAGGTAAACGTCGTTTAGTAATCACGAGTGCGAATGGTGAAGTGTACGAAGAACTCATTCCTAAGTGGAGACATGTGACTGTGTTTGAAGGTGAACATGTTGAGCGTGGTGAAGTCGTTGCTGATGGTCCTGCAAATCCACATGACATCTTACGACTACTTGGCGTAGAAACATTAGCGAATTACATCGTGAATGAAGTACAAGATGTTTATCGTTTACAAGGTGTGAAGATCAACGACAAACATATTGAAGTCATTATTCGTCAAATGTTACGTAAAGTGACTATCACAGATCCAGGTGATACGCTCTTCTTACAAGGTGAACAAGTAGAAGAAAACGTATTGTTTACAGAAAACCAAAAAGCGATAGAAAAAGAAGGTAAACCTGCACTACATGATCCCATGTTGTTAGGTATTACAAAAGCTTCTTTAGCGACAGATTCATTCATGTCAGCAGCGTCTTTCCAAGAAACCACTCGCGTGTTAACGGAAGCAGCAGTGTTTGGAAAAGTAGACGACTTGCGTGGCTTGAAAGAAAACGTCGTGGTTGGTCGACTCATTCCAGCCGGAACTGGGTTTGCTTACCATACAAGACGTCGTATGAAACGTCAGCAGAAAGCGTCTGTTGATGTTACTAAACCAGCTAAAGAAACAGTGTCAGCAGTCGATATTCAACATGCTTTAAGTGAAGCATTGAATTTGAATTCTTCTGACACAAATAAAGGCTAAAAATATGTGACAGGATCTCTTCTTGAGATCCTGTCATTGCTCTTCGAAATCTCTGCGAAGGACCTCAGGATTAAACTAGAAAGTTTTGTTAGTTTCTTTGTAGCCTTGATGCAGTTTGTATCAAGGTCCTACACCCTCGAGAAGTTTTGACACAAAAATACATGCGATTTAAATAAATTATCAACGCGGAGATAGAGTTATGAATTTAGTAGACAGGTTACTCAAGGCAATAGATGAACACCTAAATGTGATTGAAAATGGAGATTCGATTAGAGACTCAAGGCAGTCAGATTTTTTTGATTTTTTAAATCGTGAATGGAAGAAAACAGGTATCAGCGGCGATCAATATTACCCTCTATCCGAATTCATAAAAAAGATACTCGAAGTTTTAAATGTTTCTATATCGACTGAAGAATATGAGCATTCACCCATTGTGAGAGCCTTTTTTTCCAAAGCAGAAGGTGCGAGTAGCACTGAGCCAAAATGCGATGATGAGTTAGTGATTATACGTATTGAAGAAGAAAATCCGGGTTGTAATTTCGTAGATCTTTTAACAAGACAGAAGCAATTATTAGAGCAAGAAACAGAAGGTTCAGATCAAGCTGAAAAACGTAGACAACTGATTGCCATACTTGAAAAATACAATAAGGCAATGGAAGCATCTCAACGAGAAAATACTGGTTCGTTTGATGATGATTCATTTTTATCTGTGTTAAACATGTGGCGTAAAACACTATTAAGTATAGAAAGTCCTGATATGGGAGCAAGTCTAGATAAAATAGGCGTTGTACATAAAAGTCAGGATGAGTATACAAAAGCACTAAACTATCATAAACGATTATTAGAGGTGAGACAGAAAATTTTAGGAGAAGAAAATTTCCCAGTTGCTACGAGTTTGAGTAATGTAGGAATCATTTTTAAAGATCAAGGAAAGTATGATCTAGCGTTAAAATATATTCAAGAATCGTTAGCTATATGGTACAAAAATTTAGGAGAAAAGCATTTTAGTGTTGTGATCTGTTTGAATCATATAGGGGAAATTTATCGGATTAAAGGAGATTGTTCTAAAGCTTTAGAATGTACAAAAGAAGCGTTAAAAATTGGGCGCAGCGCTTTAGGAGAAAGTCATCCTGTTGTTGCGACGAGTTTGAATCATCTAGCGTTGATTTACCAAGTCCTAGGGGATTATGCGCAAGCATTAAAATATGGTCAAGAAGCGTTAAACATCAGGCTTGAACTTTTAAGAGAAAAACCTAACGATGTTGAGAAGAATTTGGATGTTGCGACAAGTTGGAATGACGTAGGAGGGATTTATCAATCTCAAGAAAAATTTTCTCTAGCGTTAGAGCATATGCAAAAAGCGTTAAAGATAAGGCGTGATTTTTTGGGGAATAAAAATTCCGATGTCGCGCTGACTTTGAATAACATAGGCGGGCTGCATCAATCTCAAGAAAATTATCCTCAAGCGTTAAAGTACCATGAAGAAGCATTAGCGATATGGCGTGAATTATTCGGAGAAGAAAATGCCGATGTAGCGACGAGTTTGCATAATATAGGGGGAGTTTTTAAAGCCCAAGGAAAATTTCCTACAGCATTAACGTATTATGAAAAAGCACTCAAGATAAATCGTCAGGTATTCAAAAAAGAGCATCCTGATATAGCGGGGAATTTGAATAACATAGGGGCGATTTATGAAGCTCAAGAAAAATATGCTAAAGCATTGCCATATTGTGAGGAAGCATTAGCGATACAGCGTGCAGTATTCGGAGAAGTACATCCTGAAGTAGCGGGGAGTTTCAATAATATAGGGTCGCTTCACCGAGATCTAGGAAACCATGACAAAGCATTAGAAAACTTTAATGCATCATTAAATATATGGCGTCAAATATCAAAAGTATCAAAAGAACCTCACCCTGATATGGCGGTCTGTTTAGTTAATATAGGAACACTTTATTTCATTCAAAAAAATTATCCTCAAGTAATAAGATACTATAAAGAAGCATTAAAAATATTTAAACAAGCATTTGGAGAAGTTCATCCGCAAATTGAAGGGTTACTTGCCAATATCGGCATGATTTACGATATACAAGGTAATAATCAAATGGCATTGGATTATTCACAACGTGCTTTAGACATGGAATTAAAACTCGGACATCCTGGTGCTGTTCAGACACAGCAGAAGATTTTTATGCTTCAACTTCAACTTGCTATGCCTCAGAATAACGCTCAATCATTACTTTTTAAAAAATATGAATTAACTAATGCTTCTCAACCTTTATTAGAAAAGGGGCTTCGTAATGCGGTAGCGAATGGAGCAGAAAAAGATGTTGAATCATTTCTTCAACTTGTTGAAAACATCGATGCACAAGATACAAATCCCAAGTCACAAAAAACAGCACTTCATTGGGCGGTGAGTAAAGGAAATAAAACCATCATAGAAATCTTGTTGAACGCAGGTGCAAGAACAGACATTCAAGATGCTTCTGGGAATACACCAGGGTTTTATACAACGAGCAAAGATATACAAAATGAATTATTGAAAACAAACGCAGCTAGCCTAGCTGCCTAGTCGGATGGATAGAGAGATTTTTGAAGAACAAAAAGCTGGTTTGGTTTTACAGGTTCGTTTCTTTGAGGCTCAAGAAGAGTGTGGTTGGGCATCCTAACTGACCAGCCTCCTATTCTGTATAATTTTTATTGATTTGTACCCCATATGGGATGTAATTACCAATATAAGGTTATGACAAGAGGTGGCGTATGAGTAGGACCGCATATATTCGGGCTCGTGTTGAGCCAGAACTGAAGAAGTCTGCGGAACAGATACTGAAAGATTTAGGTATCACGGCCTCGCAGGCCGTAACGATGCTCTATAAATGTATCCAACGAAAACATGGTTGGCCATTAGAGCTAAAAATACCCAATGAAGAAACACAGAAAATATTTGAAGAAACGGATAAAGGTGTTGGCATTGTCGAATGCAGTGGGCCGGATGAGATGTTTAAAAAATAGGTTTAACTCATCTTGCTAAAAACAAAGTACAAAAATAGTTTTGAAAAAGACGTTCGGCGCATTTCTCTTCGTTTTTATTCGATTTCCTAGGGCTTCAATATTAAAATTCCCATCATGTGCGAAAAATGCACTTGCTTTCTCTATTAAATGTAATCATAATGATTCTGTTTTTATTTTGACCTATTCAGGAAGTATCATGACTTTAAAAGACGCGTTACTTGGAGCGATACAAAAGCATTTAGACGTAATTTCAGCATCAGAAAATAGACAGTTGATGAAAGAGAATATCAGAGCACTTTTTGATACTAAATGGCAACAAACGGGTATCAGTGGCAATCAATATTATCCTCTATCAGAATTCATAAAAGAGTTACTCAAAATTTTCAATGTTTTCCCATCGACTGAAGAATATTCAAACTCACCCATTGCGAGTATTTTTCTTTCCTACACAAAAGATGAAGATGGTATTAAATCAAAATGCGATGATGGGTTAGTGATTATACGTATTGAAGAAGCGCATCCAGGTTGTAATTTTGTGGCACTTTTGCAAGAGCAGCAAACATTATTAGCAACAGAAACGCAAGTGCCAGAACAAAATTTATGGCGCAGCGAACTCATTGCAACACTTGAAAAATACAACAAAGTAAAAGAATCATTTCAACGAGAAGATTCTCATGCACGTGCTAATCACCCATTTTTATTTGTGTTAAATATATGGCGTACGATATTCAGCGCAAACTGTTTTGACTTAGCGACGATCTTAAATAATGTGGGTGAAATTTATCGAACACAGTGCAATTACGAGAGAGCATTAGAATGTTATGAGCGATCGTTAGGGATGAAGCGATCTGAATTAGGCGAAGAGGATATTGATGTTGCGACAATCTTAAATAACATGGGGTTAGCTTATAAAGCACTGAGTCATTACGAAAAAGCGCTAGGGTGTCATCAGAAATCTTTAATGATTAGACGCAAAAAATTGGGTGATACACATATGGATGTGATCATGAGCTTGAATAATATAGCGATGATTTATTATGTAAAGGGCGATTATAAAAAAGCACTAGAGTGTCATGAGCAATGCTTACTGGTAAAAAGTAGAGTATTACCTGAAGGGCACTCAGATGTTGGGATGAGCTTAAATAATATAGGATTAGTTTTTCTTGCACAGCGCAAATACTCGGAAGCACTAGAGAATTTTCAAAAAGCCTTAAAGATATTGAATGATTTTTTTCATGAAGAGAATTTAGATATAGCAATAGTCTTAAGTAATCTCAGTGAAGTGTGTAAAGCTCTGCATGATGACGAAAACGCGTTGATATATGGTGAGCGATCCCTCAAGATAAGACGTAATTTATTAGACAAAAATCATCCTGATATAGCGACAAGCTTAAATAATATGGGAATGTTTTACTATTCTCAGAAAGATTACAACAAAGCCCGAGAGTATTATGATGAATCCTTGAAAATATGGCGCGAGGTATTAGACGAAGAACATCCCAGTATTGCAACGAGCCTTAGTAACATTGCTATGCTGCACTATGCTCAAGGTGAAAATCAAGAAGCACTCAACTATTTAAGACAATCCTTGGCAATTTTTCAGAAAAAATTAAATGCTCAACATCCCAGCACTATAGCTACTCAAACAATGATTGTTGAGGTTTTGACGAAAAAATATAACTTGTCTGACAAGACACCAGCGTCACTGGAAAAGGGATTAAGAAACGCGGTTGCCAAAGAAGAAGTAGAAGATGTGAAATCCTTTCTTCAATCTGTTGAGAACGTCGATGCACAAGATCCAAATCCAGAATCAAAGAAAACGGCGCTGCATTGGGCGGTAATTAAAGAAAATCAAGCAATCGTAAGAATTTTGTTGGATGCACATGCAAGGACAGACATTCGAGATGCTGCATACAAAACAGCACGAGATTATGCCGCAGATTCTTCAAGCGAAGCAATACGAGCCTTAGTGTTTGCCATTAGAGCAGAGCCTCGCGCACCCATGCTTCCATGCACTCTCTTTTAGGGGCATGGATATCATGCTGAATGGGAGCGTTCGCTAACCTGCTTAAGAGCAAGTCGATGACGTCATTTTCGAGCGCCAGAACCCCCCTTCTGATCTATTCAAGTAAGTGCCTCAGCCAAAAATCCGTAAATCTAAAAATTTCTCTATTTTTCACAAACAAATCAACAAAATTCATTGACACACTACTGGCAGGTATTTAGAATCCCGCCTCCTCTCAAAGACGAGTAGTAATATTTTTGACTAAAAAAATGGGATTTCTGGAGTTTAATGAATGCCTACGATTAACCAACTGATACGAAAAGCAAGAAAAAGTCAGGTAGAAAAGAACAAAGTGCCTGCTTTACAAGGTTGCCCTCAAAAACGAGGCGTTTGTGTGCGTGTTTATGCTACGACACCTAAAAAGCCTAACTCTGCTATGCGTAAAGTAGCCCGAGTTCGTTTAACCAACGGGCATGAAGTAACCAGTTATATCGGTGGTGAAGGCCACAATTTGCAAGAACACTCAGTTGTATTGATTCGTGGTGGTCGAGTAAAAGACTTACCAGGGGTACGTTACCATACTGTACGCGGAAGTTTAGATACTTCAGGCGTGGCTAGTCGTCGTCGCGGCCGTTCGAAATATGGTGCGAAGAGACCTAAGAAAGATTAAGAATTTTTTTATTTTAAAGTGAGTTAGGAATAAATAGTTATGCCAAGAAGAAGAGTCGCCTCTAAACGTGAAGTTTTGCCGGATCCTAAGTTTGGTAGTGAATTAATTACTAAATTTATCAACGTCGTTATGTATTCTGGCAAAAAATCTATTGCTGAAAAGATTGTATATGGTGCTTTTGACCAATTCTTAAAGCGCGTAGAGCAGAAAGGTCAAGAAGGTGGTGATGAAGGTTCTGAAGGCGGTAGCCGCGGTGGCCGTACAGGTACCGATTATAATGCCAGAGTGATTGCGGCGTTTAATCAAGCCTTAGCCAATGTAAAGCCTACTGTTGAAGTTCGTTCACGTCGAGTCGGTGGTGCTACTTATCAAGTGCCTGTTGAAGTGAGAGCTGATCGCAGTATTGCATTAGGTATGCGTTGGTTGATTCGCGCAGCCCGAGCTCGAGGCGAAAAGGGCATGGTTGTTCAATTAGCACATGAGCTAGTAGACGCTTATAAAGGGCATGGTAGCGCGGTTAAAACCCGTGAAGATACCCATAAAATGGCGAAAGCAAACCAAGCTTTTGCGCATTTCCGTTGGAATTAATTTTTATTGAATATTTGAAAGTAAGGTAACTGTTGTGAGTGCACGAATAACACCAATTGAACAATATAGAAATATCGGAATCATGGCCCACATCGATGCCGGTAAAACGACAACGACTGAACGTATTCTTTATTACACAGGTATTTCTCACAAAATTGGTGAAGTGCATGAAGGTACTGCTGTTATGGATTGGATGGTCCAAGAGCAAGAGCGCGGTATCACAATTACTTCTGCAGCAACCACCTGTTTCTGGAACGGGATGGAGCAACAATATCCTAAACACCGTATCAATATTATTGATACCCCAGGACACGTAGATTTTACAATTGAAGTAGAACGTTCTTTACGAGTACTCGATGGCGCGGTTTGCGTATTCGACTCAGTTGCTGGTGTTGAACCTCAATCTGAAACCGTATGGCGTCAAGCGAATAAGTACCATGTGCCTCGTATTTGTTTCGTGAATAAGATGGATCGCGTCGGTGCAAACTACATGCGAGTGGTTGAACAGATTGTCAGTCGTTTAGGTTCACGTCCTGTTCCTATTCATTTGCCAATCGGTGCAGAAGATACTTTCCACGGTATTGTCGATCTCGTTCGTATGAAAGCGGTTTACTGGGAAGAAGCGAATAAAGGCGCTAAGTGCGAAATTCAAGAAATTCCTGAAGACATGAAAGCATTAGCGAATGAGTGGCATGAAAAATTAATTGAAGCTGCCGCTGAAGGTTCTGAAGAATTGATGGAAAAATATTTTGAAACAGGCACTTTATCAGAACAAGAAATCAAAAAAGGATTACGTGCATTAACAATTTCGAATAAAGCGGTTCCTGTGCTTTGTGGTTCAGCTTTCAAAAATAAAGGTGTTCAAGCTTTATTAGATGGTGTTATCGAATATTTACCGGCACCAAGTGATGTTCCTCCTGTGAAAGGAACAAAAGACGATGCGAATCACACAGAAGTACAAAGATTACCTTCTGATGATGAACCTTTCAGTGCATTAGGATTCAAGATTGCAACCGATCCTTACGTCGGTACATTAACTTATTTCCGAGTTTACTCAGGTGTTTTACGTTCAGGCGATACAGTTTATAACTCAGTGAAAGGAAAACGTGAACGTATTGGTCGATTGCTACAAATGCACGCTAACACACGAGAAGAAATCAAAGAAGTGCGCGCAGGTGATATCGCTGCTGCCGTTGGTTTAAAGACAGTGACAACGGGTGATACGATTTGTGATGAAGACAATATTGTTACTTTAGAGCGTATGGAATTCCCAGAACCTGTAATCGCGGTTGCGGTAGAACCTAAAACTAAAGCAGACCAAGAAAAAATGGGTATTGCATTAGGAAAATTAGCGCAAGAAGATCCTTCTTTCCGCGTACATTCTGATGAAGAATCCGGACAAACGATTATCGAAGGAATGGGTGAATTGCACTTAGAAATTATTGTTGACCGTATGAAGCGCGAATTCAGCGTTGAAGCGAACGTAGGTAAGCCACAAGTTGCTTATCGTGAAACTATTCGTCAACAGATTGAACAAGAAGGTAAATTCATTCGTCAATCAGGTGGTCGTGGTCAATACGGTCACGTATGGTTGCGCATTGAACCACAAGAACCTGGTAAAGGTTATGAATTTGAAAATGGCATCGTCGGTGGTACAGTTCCTAAAGAATATGTGCCAGCTGTTGATAAAGGTGTTCGCGAACAAATGCAAAATGGTGTTATCGCGGGTTATCCAGTGGTCGACGTGAAAGTAACTATATTTGACGGTTCGTATCACGACGTAGATTCTAACGAAAATGCGTTTAAGATCGCGGGCTCAATGGCTTTCAAAGAAGGTGCACTAAGAGCGAAACCTGTTTTACTTGAACCTATCATGCACGTAGAAGTTGTTACTCCTGAAGAATACATGGGTGACGTTATGGGCGATTTAAATCGTAGACGTGGTTTGATTCAAGGTATGGAATTCACTCCATCAGGTAAGGTGATTCGTGCTGAAGTGCCATTGGCTGAAATGTTTGGTTACGCAACTGATTTGCGTTCTGCAACTCAAGGTCGCGCTACATTTACAATGGAATTTTTGAAATACACAGAAGCACCAAATAGTGTTGCAGAAGCAATTATTAAAGGTAGAACTTCAAAGGAATAAGAATAATGTGACCCCCCACCCTAACCCTCCCCCCGGATTACCGGGGGGAGGGAATAAAGGTAAAAGTTCCCTCCTCTGGATTACCGGAAGGAGAGAATAAAAGTTCCCTCCCCCGGTAATCCGGGGGAGGGTTAGGGTGGGGGCAATAGAATTTGGAACAGAATTTAAAATTAAGAAGCGGGGGCGTCAGTCATGTCAAAAGAAAAGTTTGCACGAACAAAACCACATTTAAACGTAGGAACGATAGGTCACGTAGACCATGGAAAGACAACGTTGACAGCGGCAATCACGAGCGTGATGGCAAAGTTATTCGGTGGTGAAGCG
>JAFEDO010000233.1 GCA_018241565.1 Pseudomonadota bacterium | reverse complement strand
CTCTGTAAATAAAAAATAATTTTATACCATTCCTGAACTGGTTTAACGGCGCTCTTGTTAAATAAGTATGCTTCGCCCAAATAGAAACAGACATGTGCATGTTCTTTATTTTCTTGCTGTAAGCGACCGAGGTTTTGTAGTGCTTCTTCATAACCCTTGATAAATGCTTGAAAGTATAATTCAGCAGCTGCTTGAATGTCTTTTGTGCGGCTCGGGCTTGCCCGTCCCTTTTCATACATCATGGCAAGATCATTCATAGCTTTTGAGTTACCTAGAGAAATGGCTTGAGAGAAGCATTTAATAGCCTCAGGGTACTTTTTGGATAGATGTAAACAAACTTTTCCTTGAAGGTATAAGATATTTGATTTTAGAACGCCTTCATAAGTATCAATAGGTAAATAAAAAATTTGAGATACTTGTTTGGCAGAAATTAGATCATCATCAAAATAAGTTAATATTTTTTTCAGAGTAGGTTCTTCTTGTTTTTCGATATAAGCTTTTATAAGTTTTTCCAATATTTGATTGAAGATATTATCGAAAAAATTAAATAATTTATCAAACGTAGACGTGAAAGAGGGCTTGAAATATGAAAGTTGTTTTAAATTTTTGATAAGTGACAAAATGGAGTTTTCATGCTGTTCCCATGATTGTTTTATGATATTTCTAATAGGGTTTAACTGGGTTTCCCAAAGATCTTTTAGCTTATTTGAGAGATTTTCAGCTTCATCTGAAGATAAAATCGGTGTTTTTAGTTTTTTATTTTCTAATAGAATTCTAAATGCAGTTTCTGAGTCAATGAGGTCAAGGTTTTTTTTGAATGATTCCATAGCTTTGAAAAGGTCAGCTTCAATGAGATTGGGAACTCCGAGCAAATATACTTTGCCTAGATAAAAACAGGCGTGCGGATCTTTTTCTTTTTCTGCTAAATAGGTTAGTTTTTCTAATGCATCTTTATTGCCATTTAATGCCGCTCGAAAACATAATTCAGTCGCTTTTTTCAGATCTTTTTCGCTTCCCCATCCATTTATATACATCAAAGCAAGATAATACATGGCAGATGAATTGCCTAAGAGAATAGCTTTTTTAAGGAGTGCTATGGCTTTAGGGTAATTTTTGTCTCCGCCAAGACCATATATATACATAAGAGCACGAAGAATGATGGCGTTTGAATCGCCTAAGAGAATAGCTTTTTCAGAGAGCTCTATGGCTTTTGAGTAATTTCTCTTTCCACCAAGAGCATTTGCGTGTATGTAAGCACGATTGTAGATGGCATTTGAATCGCCTAAGTCAGCGGCTTTCTCAAAACGCTCTATAGCTTTATCGTAATTTTTGTCTCCGCCAAGACCATGTTCATACATATAACCACGACTATTTATGGCAGCTGGATTGCTTGAGAGAATAGGGTCATTAAGGAGTATGATCGCTGCAGCGTAATTTTTGTCTCCGCCAAGACCAAAGATATGCATGCGAGCACGAGTACTCATAGCACTTGAATGTTTTAATTCAATAGCTGGTTGAAGAGTTTTAATGGCGAAATCATATTTCTTTTGATGTAAATAAACTTTGCCTTGAAGGGTTAAGATATTTGATTTTTCTGGTTCAAGGACATCATGAGTAGATAACGCAAGAATACGCTTTTGTTGTTCCTCAGAAATTTGATGATTTTCAAAATAAATTTCTATTTTCTGAGAGAGTGTATTTTTCTCTGAGATTGGATCTTCTGGTGTTTTGATATAAATATCTACGAGCTCTTGAAATTTTTGATCAAAAATAGAATGGAATTTCTCAATCAGAGGACATGTTTTGGGAGACACATGTTGTTTTAAATTTGCAATAGCAAACCAAATGGGATACTCATCTTTTCCCCATGATTGCTCAATAATATTTATGATAGGAGATAGTTTTGTTTCTGAAAGATTTGCTATTTTATTTAAGAGTATTTTAGCTTCATCAGAAGATAAAAAGGGTCCTTCCAGTTTTTGATCTTCTAATAGAATTTTAAATGCAATTTCTGGATCATCAGTAAGGTTAAAACTTTTTTTGAATAATGTTACAGCTTTTTCAAATTCAGGTTTAATGAGATTGGGTTCTGGGGATCCAAGAAAATATACTTTGCCTAAATAAAAACAGGCGTCCGGATCTTTTTCTGCTAGAGAAGTTAGCATTTTTAATGCTTCTTTATCTCCTTTTAACGTTGTTTGAAAACATAATTCACTCGCTTTTTGAAGATTTTTTTCGCTTCCCCATCCATTTATGTACATTAACGCGCGATAATACAAGGCTTTTGAATTGCCTAGGAGAATGGCTTTTTCAAGGAGCTCTATGGCTTTAGCGTAATTTTTGTCTCCACCAAAACCCTGCATGTGCATGTAAGCACGAAAAGCCATGGCATATGCATTCTCTAAGAGAATGGCTTTTTCAAAGAGTACTATGGCTTTGGCATAATTTTTGTCTCCACCAAAACCCTGCATGTGCATGCAAGCACGAAGAGTCATCGCGGATGTATTGCCTAAGGGAATAGATTTTTCAGAGAGCTCTATGGCTTTTGAGTAATTTCTCTCTCCACCAAGAGCATTCGCGTGCATGTGAGCACGATTGTACATGGCATTTGGATTACGCAAGTCAGCGGCTTTCTCAAAGCGCTCTATAGCTTTAGCGTAATTTTTTTCTCCGCCAAGACCTTGCTCATACATGTAACCACGACCATTTATGGCAACTGCATTACCTAGCTCCATGGCATTATCAAGGTGGCTGAAAGCTTCAGAGTAATTTTTTTCTCCGCCAAGACCATGGATATGCATGTGAGCACGAGTACTCATAGCACCTGAATGTTTTAATGCAATAGCTGATTGAAGAGATTGAATGGCGGAATCATATTTTTTTTGATGTAAATAAACTTCGCCTTGAAGGGTTAAGATATTTGATTTTTCTGTATCAGAGACATCGTTAGTAGAGAGCGCAAGAATTCGATTTTGTTTTTCCTCAGAAATTTGAAGGTTGTCAAAATAAATTTTTATTTTCTGAGAGATTACATTTTTTGCTGAGATTGGATCTTCGGGTGTTTTGATATAAGCATCTACGAGCTCTTGAAATTTTTGATCGAAGATAACATTGAATTCCTCAATTAGAGGACATGTTTTTGGAGACAGATGTTGTTTTAAATTCGCGATAACAAACCAAATGGGATACTCATCTTTTTCCCACGATTGTTTAATGATATCTAGGATATAGGCTAGTGTTGGTTTTGAAAGCCTTTTTATTTTATTTGAGAGTATGCTAGCTTCATCTGAAGATAAAAAGGGTCCTTCCAGTTTTTGATTTTTTAATAGAATTTTAAATGCAGATTCTGAATCAATATGGTTAAATCTGTTTTTAAATAATTCCATGGCTTTATTAAAATTAGGTTCCACAGTGCTGGGAATGCCATCCAAGTACACTTTGCCTAAATAAGCACACGCAAGTTTGTTTTCTGGGTGTTCTAAAAAAATAAGAGTGGGGTTTTTGAATATTTTTTGCTCGCCATTTGGGCTGATTACAAGAGCAAGATTTACCTCTTGATGTTTTTGAACGAACATAGCATCGAACTTATCAACCAGAGAGTATCTTGTAGAAGGTTGAAGTTCTTTTATCTTTGTGAAACCCGAGCAAAAAGAAACTAAATATCCTATCGATGCATCTCTAACAGTATTCAGAAAAAAGGTTTCTTCTTCCTCCGAAAGATTTTCTATCTCAAACAATAGTAGTTTAAAGCTCTCCTGATTCCAGCGGCGGCTAATAAGCTTCTGCAGCAAGTCTTTAAGTTTTGCGGTATCAATGGCCATAGATTTACATCCTAATACGTATCGAATGCTGCCTATTATAGGTCAGAATACTTTTAGAGTGTTCCCTTAGATCAATCATCATTAATGTTCCTATTAAAAGTTTTCCCTTTGTTGGGATTAGAATAATCTAATGGCTCGCCCAAAGCTTTTTCTTGGCATGTCTCGAGAGTATTCAACAGTGTTGTTAATTTTGTAGGAGGATTTGTTCCAGTAAATAGAGTGTTGTTAAAGCCAGATAATAATTCTTTTGCATCCTCTAACGCTGTATAAATTTGATCGGCACTATTTGGGTTATTATCAAATGCACCTCGATACTTTGTTAGTTGCCATAGAAAGACATTCAAAATAATAGGGATGGTTGTATCAAAGGATAGAGATGAATTTATACGAGATAGAGGACTCTCGATAAAAGATGGATTCTCTAGTTTAGTCACGTCCTTGATTGATTGTATAAGTGCATTTTTTATATGATATGGAAGCTCACTGCGCTGTCTTTCTGTTAGTAATGGTTTTTTCTTTCCAATTTCTTCTTTTATAGTGTTACGCAGACTAGATACATCCAAGAACTTTGTAGAATCAGTTTGAGGGATTTGATTTAAATGCCATTCCGATAAATAAAACTTACTTTGAGCGCGGTAAAGCTCAGCAAGTGCAATATG
>JAFEDO010000232.1 GCA_018241565.1 Pseudomonadota bacterium | reverse complement strand
TGTAAGTTTTTTTGTGAGTGATATATAATCAATAGCGTTTAAATAAGTTTTTACGCGCATTAAATGACTTTCTAGTGAATCGTTTGAATACTTCTTTTGATAAATTTCGATCAGTGCTGAAATAATTCTGAAATAAAGAATAGAGTTTTGGATTGATAAAAATACTATTAAATCAAGTCTTGATTCTACCGCTTGAATCGTACTTTCCAGATCACTGTGTTCGGATAGATTGCTAATTAATGAGACTAATTCATTTTCAAGCCACTCTGCGCAAGCAGATGTTTTCTGAATTAAATCTTGATAAATCGTGAATAAGATAGCTGATATTTCTTTGAGATTAGGATGTTCGATAAAAATTTGTATCGGAAGAACCCATTGTAAATCAGAAAGACATTGTGTTGTGATATCAAGTATCTTTAAGTAATAAGTTTGAATAATCAATGACTGTTCTTCTTTTTCTACTAGATTAAATGCGCTAAAGAAAAGACCTTTCGTTAATTGGTGAAGATTATTTTGAGTAAATAAAATGGGGTTTTCGAGCATCGATATTGAAATTTTTTTAGTTAATAATCGATCGTATAAAAACTCGTTAAACGATAAAAGGTTTTGATGGAATTCAGATAATTGACTTTCATTATTTTCTAACGTTACTATTTTTTCCGTTATCAATGATAGCTTTGCTTTTAATGTGGCAAGAAAATGATTCAGCTCACTGGGTTGAAATGCAAACGAAAGTGCCTGAGAAAACAATTTTCTTAGCTCAATGCTATGATTTTGTATACCAGAGGAATCGAATAGTGATTCTAGCGGTTGTTTTGAAGGCATTTTCTTACAGCCAGTGTTTAAAAAAAAATTCCTTCTAAATTTGAATTCTATTTCACCGGGGATCGAAGCTTGCCATGTTGCTTTTACATATAGTTCTAAATCATTTAGGATTTTATGAAGTTCGACTCGTTCTTCTTTAAAATCTTTGACGCTGAGCCCTTTAAAAAAAACATCTAAAATATCAAAAAATTCATCATTTAATTTTATGGATTGAATATAAGTAGACAGGTTTTTTAAATAACTTAAAAAATCCACATAAAATGCATTACCTTCTTTACTTTGAACAACTGCTGGAATGTTTTGAAATAAAAGATCAGCTAATTTAAGGCTAACCATGAACAACTTTGTTTCAGTCGGCAAATATTCCAAAATATGAATTATCATTTTGTTTGAGTATTCTACTAAATCAAAATAATGTTTCATGTTTTTTGAGTCTATAATTTGTGTAATATGCCAGTAAATAATCTTAATATAGCAGCGTAATATTAGGTTTTTTTTCTGAATTTCACTCGTAAGAGAATGATTGTTTAAAAGCGTTTTTATTACGGCGATATTTTTTTCTGTAACAGGCAATTGTGCCATCAAAAGATTTTCTGCTACTTCTGCACGTGTAGGTTTGGTATTAGTAAGCTCTTTGGCGCTCGCAGCTGCAGATGAAATATCTATGCTTTTCAAATACGCAAGATACGGAAGTAACAAATCTAAAACTTCTTTTGGTTGTGAATTATCCTTATTATTCTTGGTAAATGCCATGTAACGACCTCTATAACTTCTTAAACGTCAGATGTTCTTACAGGTAAGCCACGAAGTCACAGGTTGATCCCTTCTATCCTATTGACTGGGAACCATATTCAAGACACTTGTTCTCATAAAAGTAGACTTATAGTTGAGCAACAGAAATATCATATACCGATATATAATATAGCGCAATATCTAAATGGGTGTAGCGAGATAGGTTTATTTTTCTTTAAAGCAAGGCAATGGTTTTACTGGAGAATGTACCTGTTTTGCATGCCATAAATCCCAGTCACATTGGAGATTTAACCAAAATGTAGGTTCCATACAAAATGCTTCGGAAAATGCCAATGCTGAATCCGCAGTTACACCACGGCGCATGTTAATAATTTCGTTCAGTCTCGCATATGTCCAACCTAAGTGCTCTGCAAATTGTTTTTGAGATATCTCTCGAGGTTCAAGGAAGTCTTTTAATAACACGACGCCTGGGTGGGAAGGGGATCGATGTTTTGGTCTCATTTAGTGGCCTTAATTGTATATATCTCAGTATGTTGCGTGCATATCATATGTTGATATTCTTGACCTTACAACTCTATTTTTAATAGTTGTTAGTAACACCATGAAAGTTTTATTTAATTACAGCAATTGATACAATTAACCGCCAGTTATGTAAATTATTCGCCACTTGAGTGAAATGTAGAGAGAAAACACCATGTTCAAATGGCTCAAGAATCGAAAATCAAGTGAAAGTCGCCCCAAGAGTCAAAAATCAGATGAAAATCTTCTCAGTGAAAAAGAGGTTGTTACAAATTTGGGAGGCACTGTTCAGTTGGTTGATAAACTGAAAGGGAGAGATCCAAGATTGTCTCTTCATAAATTTTTGTGGGAATATGAATTCTGTATACATCCTATCAACATGTTTATACGTCCGACACTGACACGCACAAATGATTTTATTCGTAATACGACATCACCTGCTAACTTCTCATTGTCTGATTTAGATAGCGTGAAAAAGCATTTGAAACAATTTTTAAAGATATTCAATCGCTTCAAATGAAACAAATAGAAGTGAGTGAAGACCCTGAAAAAGAAACTTTAGAAAGCGCGATTATATTTACAAAAAGCGTAGTTGCTATATCTTTTTTCTCCTTTATGAGTGAGAACAAACCGATTTATTATGAGCTCATAAAAGATCGTGTATTATCACCTCAGCTTGATGATAGTCTCAACTACTTTATGGGAAAGTATAAAAGCATTTACAATGAGCTTATGAATAGTCAAGCACTATCGTCTCAGCTTCAAGAATTTCTACAATATTTTGAAGCATCAAAAAAAGAAGATATTGCAAGTGCGCGCAACTCACAGATCCCTTCTTTTAAATAAATATCCCATCTGAGATATTGCGACTTCCAATTAACAAAGGAGAACAAAAAGCGCTTTCATATCTGTTCAGCAAATTCTACTACACCCATTCAGAAGCCATTCGATAACACTCGTTGTTCCCCTGAAGTTCCAAATTCTCCTTTTTACATCCAGAAATATAAGCACTTTTCTGGACGTGATTTTTAATGAAGTAATTAATCAAACTATTCTTTGCTAATTTTACCTGTATTGCCATCCACTTTTAATTCTGCCTTTTTTCTGTTTTGATCAAACGCCTTTACTTCGTATTTATGGCCATGAGATTCGATTTTATAAATGTTGTGATAACCAGCAGATTCAAGCTTTTGAACAACTTCAAGTGCTGACATACGATTGCGTTCTGCTTTGGCGTTATTAATAATTTCACCGGTTTGAGGATTAACATATATTTTAATTTTGTTTCCTTGGGCTGTCATAGCTTTCACTTCATAAACACCCTCTTCAAATTCAATTTCACGCACGTTGCTATAACCTTTGCTTTGTAAATTTTGCAATATTTTAGACATCTGCACAGAGGAAGATGGAACATCATCTGCTAACGCAGTTAATGTGGTTAATGTCAGGATAAGACTTGAAAAAGTAGATAAAATGATTTGTTTTTTCATAACTAGATTTCTCCTTTGTTAAAGTAAGATGATAATGATCATATGATACTAAAAGGCATTACTGCTATTCTAATGGAGTAAAAATTAATCGTCTATAGTAAAACCTTAGTTTGCGCACACGAAAAAGATGCTATGGTTTGGGGCTGTTATCTTCATTTATATTTCCATTCACCACAGAACTCGAATTGCGCGAGTCAAAAAAAGGAAAACAATCACACAGCGATGTGCTTTGTTGCTTGGAACTTTCCAAAACTAAAATCTTATTGGAAGCAGAAAGCTCCATTTTTTTTAGCTTCCCAATAGCCTCTTGTACCTCTGATAATTGGGCACCGATTGCATTAAATATAAATTGAAAAACTGCCACAGGCGCTATTATGGCAATCTGAGTTTCCGTGGATAAACCTTTCAAAAAATAACGTAGCAGGATGGAAGGCGATTTAGCTGCATTAAAACCATAAATAGGTGCTTGAGTATACATACCAAATTTTAATACCTTCACAACAGAAGTTGGCCATTGAAATTTTTCTTCTTTTAGTAATTTTTCCTCTTCATTGGTAACACCATTGTTTCGAATGAGCCGTAAGTTTTTTTCACTAGAAGCACCCTCAAAAAGATACATTTGCATAAAACCAAAGACACTCATTGGCAGCAAAATCGTAGCTCCTCCTGCGAGAAATAATCCAAAATAATATTTATTTTTATAAATCTTAAGAATAGCTACTGGTGGGATATTCAATAAAATTCCAAAAGTGCGTTTCAAGGTGGAATTAAAACTGCCTAAACTCCTTACCCAAGCAATCCCTGGGCGATGAGCAAATGGCTTAAGCAAGTAATCTATCAAGAGGTTGTCATCCGCTCCTAATATCGTTTTTTTAATATACTTTGATACTGAACGTACTTCATTACTGAGTTCAAATGGTAAATCTACAGTTAAAACAGCCGCAGATAACAACGTAATTTCATACCATCTCAGAGAAACAAGAGAATTAACATCAGTTGAATAAATAAGTCCCTGAAACCAAGCTTTAACAGCTGCATAAGTAAAAAAGTCATCCCCTGCCACTAAGATGCTAGACAATGTTAAAAAACCCGCTTCCAAAACATGACTTGCAAAAACAATTATTCGCGATGGTTTCGTTACTATGGCTACTTGCTTTTCATCATCGCTGTCGCTGTCAGAATCAGATTCATACCCTTCTATAGCGGGTCCATTGAATTTCTCTTTTTCATAACCTTCTGCGGAAGCTAAAATAGCAGCACTTAAAAAAATAGCGATATAAAGCGGGATACTGAGATCGAGCGGTTTTGTGTCATTTTCTTCTGACGAGATTAAAGAGATTAGAGTACCTGCCAAGTCACTTAATACTGCGATAAAGACTGTTAATACAAAAGTTCTTCTAATCACACTTCTCAACATATTACCTCCGTTTTTAAGAAAGAAGCTCTTCACTTAACAAACTTTTTTAGTTAAACACAATGACTTTGAATTAATGATTTTAGTTTTAGATTAAATTCCACCGATGGCATAACATAATTTGTATTAGTTCCTTATGCAAATTCATGGGAAATTAATTTGTTGTCCACAATCGATGGATCCTCATTCTGAATTTGTAAACGAAGACTGAAAAATGAAAATAAAGATCCAGGGGGTTGCAAAGATTGCGTCATCTGCTGAATCGCCCATTTGTCCCTTAGGTAAACCAGATCAACTTTAATTTCTTTAAGTTTTATATGATTTTCAGGTAATGTACGAGAACAAATGGAGTAAGCTTTTTCTAGAGTTTCTAAAGCTGCTTTATATTGTTTCTGTGTTTTATAGACCATACTGATACTCACATAACTGAAAGCAACTTCAGAATGTTCTAAACCATATATTTTTTTCCGAATGAGAAGCACTCTTTGATACATATCCAAAGCCCCGGAATATCGCTCCTGTTTCATATATATTTGAGCCATATTATGATAACTCTGCGCCAAGTCCGGATGTTCAGCACCATGCGTTTTTTCTAATATCACCTTTGCTTGTTCGCATTTGTTCAGTGCTGTTTGATACTGGCCTTGTGCTGTATCAATTTGTCCAATGATATTGTAGATCCGCGCTGCATCTGGATGCTCTGCATCGTATGTTTTCTCCAAAATCACCAACGCTTTTTTACACATTGCGAGTCCCGCTTCATACGATCCTTGCTCCGCATAGATCTTGGCAAGATTATGATAAATTTCTACTAGCTTATGATGCTCAACACCATGCAATTTTTCTAAAATTACTCGGGCTTTTTCACAAGTCTTCAGTGCTTCTTCATAACAACCTTGCATTATATAAACGAATCCAACTCTGTTATAGTGGATAGCGATGAATTCCTGATCTAAGCTATCCCTTCTTTCGCGAGTAAATCCTGTTTTTTCCCACGCCTCCAAAGCTAATTCATGCTGCCCCATGCCTTGATAGGCCAACACGATGTTATGATAGCTCAGCCTTACAGTCATATGGTCGTCTGGATATGTTTCTTTCCATATTGCAAGTGCCTTTTCATGTGCTGCTAAACCTTCAGTGTATCGATCCAGCCTAAAATAAAAGAAACCAATGATGTTATAAGTGAAGGCTACATTGGCGTGCTTAGGACCATTAGTTTTTTCTAAAATGATTAATGCTTTTTCACTTGCTGCCAAACCTTTTGCATATCGTCCTTGTTTAACATAAACAAGACCTAACGTGTTATAAGTACCTGCTACGCTGGGATGTTCTAAACCATGGACTTTTTCTAAAATGGCAAGCGCTTTTTCATGCATCTCTAAGGCTTTGATGTATTGACCTTGCTCGCTGTAGATGGTGCCTATCGTATTATAACCAACCGCCACATCGGCCATATCAGAATGATGCGTGTCGTGCATTTTTTCCCAAATGGTAACCGCTTTTTGAGAGAACTCTGACGATAGTTCATATTTACCCTGCTTCATATGAGCATAAGCAATACTGTTGTAACTAGATGCCACTTTAGGGTGTTTCAAGCCATAAATTTTTTCACGAATAAAAAGTGCTTTCTGATACATCTCTAAGGCTTTATCATGCAACCCCTGCCATGTATATATCCCACCGATGCTACTATAACTATCTGCCACATCAGAGTGTTCTAAACCATATATTTTTTCTCTTATTTTCAAGGCTTTTTGATGCATTTCCAAAGCTTTAGCATAAGTATACTGTCCCAGCGCGAGATATACTGCACCGATATTACTGTAACTAAGTGCCACTCTATAGTGCTCCACACCATAGATTTTTTCCCAGATGGTAAGCGCCTTTTGATGCATTTCTAAGGCTTTATTATGCCATCCTTTTCCGGCATACACTGCACCAAGATTATTGTAACTAAGTGCCACATCAGAATTTTCTAAACCACGGTTTTTTCCCCAAATAGTAAGCGCTTTTTCATGCATCTCTAAAGCTTTATTATCCTTACTCTGTTTGGAATACACCACGCCGATATTGTTATAACTACTGGCCACATCGGAATGTGTTTCCCCTAAAGTTTTTTGCCTTATTTTTAACGATTTTTCATAATACTTTAGTGCTTTGGGATATTCAGCCAAATCGCTGTAAGCCATGCCCATACTGTTACAAAGGCTCGCAAGGATGCTAAATTCAAATTTTATTTCCTCCGCAGCATTGATGACCGATTCACATTGCGGCAGTAAATTCTTCCATTGAATAACAACTTCTTGTGTTGGTCCTTTTTGGTGGGTCATATTCAGTAGATCAAATAAAATCTGACTTACCGATTCAATCATCTCTTTTGGATAAACGACTCTATCTCGTATCACTAATTGAACCAAAACATGTAGACTTATACTTTGTTGATTAGCATCTAGCTTAATTAAAGCATATCGACTCAATATTTTTTTCAAATTATTTAATATCAATTTATCAATAATAATTTCTTTTAAAATAATATCTGCAATATCTTCATTGTATAAATAACTGATATAATCAAAAAATACCAGTAACGCCAATTTCGCTTTCTTTTGTATCTTTTGTAAATCCTCTCCCGCTTTTCTAAAGCTAATACCCCAAGTCATAGCTATAGTAGTATCATAATTTTTTGCTACCTCTTCACTAAGCCACAAAGCTTCTCTTCCTGTTTTAAAAAGCTTTATATATTCCTCAATGCTTTCTCCTGTTTCTCGTATGTATGCTACCGCTTGAGCCAACGCCAAAGGCAAATCTCCGAGCAGCTCTGCTAACGCATTCATTTCTTTATCCAAGAACCCGCTAATAGGATGAGGAGCAGGCTCTTCTGCTTTTCTCATCCAACGGAAAATATACTCTTTCGATTCTTCTCGAGAAAACACTCTTAAAGTAATTTGTTGCCCTTCCCATGCATTCACATTTCGAGAAGTTATTAATACTTGACCTTCACTATTAAGAGGATAATAAGGCTTAAGGCTTTCACTATCTATTGCATCATCAAATATCAGCAACCAATTTCCTTCTTCTTTTAATTTTTCTAATACCATGTTTTTTCGTTCTTCAGGTTTTAGATCAATATTGATTTTTAACTCATTTGCTAACGCTAAAAATTCTGAATTTAAGCTATCAGAATCTCCAGCACGCATCCACCACACAAGTCGATATGCTCCTCTCTCTATCTCTCGATACGCATATTCTTTCGCTAACTGACTCTTCCCTGCGCCTCCTAATCCAGTCACTGCTTGTGGCCGTATTGAACATTTTTTGTTTGTACTATTTAATGTTGCTCCTAACTTATCTAAAGACTCCTTTCTACCTGTAAACTCTAGATTTCTCTCTTTTAAGTTATGTAACACCTTTCTGTAACGCAGTAACGATGCTTCTTGATTAATAACTTTTTTAGGTAATAAACCCCTTTCTTCTAAAATTTTCTTAATACCCACATCATTCTTTTCTAACCCGTAAATATAACCTACTAAATCAAATAATCTTTTTGCATACTCTACTGGTTCTGTAAAATCTACATATAATTTAGGACATAGACGAAGCGGCAATGCTTCATCAATATTTCCTTCTAAAAGGATTGGAATAATTTTAAGATTATCTACACTACTACGGTCTACTAAATAACCAATCATTCGCATCTCTGCACTAACTACAGGAGCTCGACTATCTTTAACTTCTTCTCTTTGCTCACATTTCTTGAGATATTCCTTTGTTCCTATCACTAATATAAAAGCAGCATCCTTAATGCTCTTTTCTATCAAACTTGTTAAATCTTCTCCCGGCACTCCATCATATTTATCAAATAGTATTTCTAATCCTGCCTTCTTTAAATCTTTCGCTAGATTTGTTACCCATCTTGAGTGAGTATCATCTTCTTCCCAAGCATAACTAATAAATATCTTTTTTGAGGGTAACTGATTAATAGATTTAACGGTTTTGATATGTGCAATCAAAGCAACGAGTCCTTCCTCAAATACCTCTGAAACTCTCTTGTCTTCAGACTCACTCACCTGGGGTAAATTATTAGATATCTGCTTCATGAAAACCTCCGAGAATAATTTGCTTTTGATATTGCACAGAGAGCGGCATATGCATAATATATGCTAATTGGATTTAAATTAAATAAACAACACCTGATTTTAAAATTGAATCAAATTAAACGTCTTAACTTTTTTAAATTCGGTCTAGCCAATAATTCCTTTATTTATTAATTAAACTAGTTTTTCATTGTTTCTTCCAATTCATGGAACGCCACAAAAAATCTATCTCTCAATGCGCTTTTTAGCTAGACACAATGGCTTTGAATTAATGACTTTAGTTTTAGATTAAATTCTACCGATGGCATAACACAAGTCTTCTCTCGCGTTGGCCAAACTTTTAAAATCGGCGCCTCAATAACTTCGTCACCATTAAGAACCGCTGCTCGCTCAGCGCCTACAATCCAAGTAGGCATCTTTAATTCTTTGACTTCTGAATGCATGATCTGTGCATAATCTTCCAAACTCTCTATCTCAAAAGTATCTGGCATAAAAACAAGCATTGCGACAGCCTCGTTGCAAAACTCACAAGGCACAACCTTTGTTTTTATTAAATATTTTTTATTATTAATAGAATAATGTTGAGGGATACTACTGGACACGTGATTCACTACTTCCATTTTTTTTAACATTTCCCTAATGATTGGCTCTAAAATCTCTCCTCGCTTGAGTGTCTGTCGATCACTCGGCTCTCCAAAAATCTCCGAGCTAGACTCTATTTCTCCATCTGTATTTTGGCACACCACAAGGCGACCCAATTTCCCAAGCTTTTCATGAAAAAATACATACAAATTGATCCCGTCTCGTGAGCTCATTTTTTGATAAGTCACACCTTCTGGCATGATAAAATCCGATTCTATGGATGACCATACGCCTTCTTCTAAACTAGTCCTTTTCATAAACTTACTCCTTATTTTGCATGAATTCTGACTAGAAAGTTCATTCATTGCAACCGTTTTCTACCACTCAACGATAACCCCTTCACAACATTTATTTTTTCTTTTCCAACGGATTTTCATCAAACTTACCCCAGAATAAATTATTCTCAAAATACCGCACCTTTTTACACCGAATGGGCTTTGTCCCATGCAAAAATATAAACTGTTCACCAAAACCCATCTCTCTGATTTCATTTAAGGGAATTAAGTCAACGCCCGTTTCTTGAATGCTTTCTCCTTCTCCTCGAGTTCGAGATCCGCCAAACACTTGCATCTTTTTCTCTGTATCCCCTTCATTACAGGAACGAGTCTTCGTTAAAATCGTTTTTTTACCACCTAACGTTTGGATCCATTCCATCGTTTTCGTATCATCATTCGTAAAAATTTGCTTTAACGGTGCGCCTTTAAAAAGATCCGGTTTTTCAAATTGCTCTATCTGACTTAAGGTTTGAAACACCGTCCATACAACAACACCTCTCGCTCGTAACACCTCGATACATTGCTCCACATCAGGGCAATAACCCAACTGCCCTAACTCTTCTAATAAAAATAACATTTTTTTATTCGGTAACTCACTCGGTTTGGCTTCGACTATCATGCTCATGAGTAACAACAATAACATTCTAACCAATCGACTGTGCTCTCTTACTTGATCTTCTGGCAGTATAATAAAAATATCCATATTCCCCTTTAAGAATTCTCTCAAATCAAAATTACTTTTGTACAATGTCTTTTTTATATTGCTGTCACCCATCCAATCAATTTGACGATAGCTCGTGGAAAGAATACTTCCGCGTTCATCCATTCCCACTCGATTAATTTGATTCGAAGCAGCACTCGCACGACCATTCATCTTAGACATTTCACAAAAAGTCTCTTCCGCTTCCTCTTTACTTTGTGACATGAGCTCATAGAGCTTTTCTAAATTTCTACTCTTCGGACCAAGATTCATTAAATAATCGATGTATCCTCGTATTAAAATCTTCGCATGCTCATCAAAATGCGCTGCAAATTTTCCTTCTCGAACGATGAAGGAAGAAGCAAACGCATTCATCATACGATCTCGCGCGCTTGAATCTTCTGGGATCCAATCAAAAGGATTTATAGAATACGTTTTTAATAAGGATTTTGGTTTTTTTGCTTTAAAATCAGCTGCTGCGGTTATTCGATAAGGATCAATTAAAATGACTTTCCTGCCAAGCACTTTGCTTCGATAACGAGCGGTTGTTGCCCAAAGTTCTCCCTTAATATCAAATACAAAAGCAGGACCCGTGTGGCTCAATAAAACAGGAATACTAGACGTTGTCGTCTTACCACCACCAGGTGGTGATAGGGTCAATTTATTGTAAAGAGGCAAGTATAAATCTCTTTCTTTGTCATCTTTTCCAATAAAAATTCCATTATTTGGATCATAAGCATTTAACGCTTTTAAATCATCTTCACTCGCCCAACTCGATGTCCCAAAACTCCCACTCGTCTCACTTTTAAGATTGTCATTAAATAACTTCTTTTTTAAAATACTTCGATACCCACTTAAAAAAATCATCAACACTATGATTGAAATGAATTTAGAACTACTTTCTTTTAAATCAGAACCTGCCAAGTGCAATACCTTGCCAAACGTTATTAACCCTCGATTTGATAACATTTGATAAGGCAAAATGCTCATCATAATCTCAAAACAAAAGACTAAAACAACACTAACTCCAAGCACATTAATAAACTGAATAGTCCACTCTATCGATATTTTTTTATTTTTTCTCATGTAATGAAGTAACAAGATTAACGATACAATACTTACGACATAACAAATATTAAGTATACTTCCTATTTTTGTTGGGAACTCAACAAATAAGCTACTTATCAAAGACTGGGACAGATATAGATTTAAAGTCGGCGCTGACACAATAAAAATGAATGTCGCTAAGACAAAAATACTCCACAAATAACTCTTATAGTGGAATAACGACCAACTTAACGTATTCTTTGAAATTAAATATTTCCCAAAGTTAATTAATCCCAGTATCAATACTAATAAATTAATATAAAACCACTTCTCTTCTACAAAATAAAATACGCCTCTAGTTGCAAATAAGGCCTGACTTTTCATTTTTAAGGTATAAAGAGACAAGATCCATAAATCAATCATAAATCCAACTAGCAAACATAATACCGTTCCAACAACTATAGATCTTAAACAAGCTTTTATTAACTCATCGTCTTTTAATGTCTTGCATACCACTAAAATCCCAATTACAAACAAATCGTATAAAAAATAAAGTTCATGCGCATTTTTTACTAAAAAAATATCTCCTGTACTCCTAGTATTTAGCAAATAAAACACATGCGCTAATCGAGTCTCTAAATTCAAAAACAATACAATAATGGTAATACTGAAACTCAAGACCCATTTATGAACAGAGTCTTTCATGAGGTATTTTTTGAGGAAGTTATAAAACATAAAAAGAAAGCGCTCTCATTTTTTCATTAAGAGATTTTAATTTATTAACATAAGCTTTCGTTTCGATAGGTAAATCTAACTCGTCAATTGAGTGTGCATTTGGATTTTTCGCAATGGCAAAATTCACTCGATTAGGCCCCGCGTTATAAGCCGCATAAGCAAGAGTCCAGTTTCGATAATGTTCGTAATGCTTTTTCAGTAACTTTAAAGCAACATAAGTTGACGTTTTAAAATGAAATCGATTATGACCATCTATCCCATAATCTTTTGCAACAGAACTCATCAGTTGCCAAGCACCACTGGCACCTTTTGCTGAAACTGCATCTGTTTTATAATTACTTTCTATCATAGGAACCAATGCCACACTGGCGGGCAGATGAAGTACCTGACTCTCATTCAAAACATAATCCAATTTTCCATTCTCAGTCGCTTTTTTTAAAAATGAGCGCACTCTTTTATTTGTTGCCCAATCATCCTGAAATGGTTTTTCATGCTGAATGCTTTTTTTATCAGAATGCCTTACATTCGTTTCTTTCTCACTCAGATATTCATCTTTTTTAATCACCACAGAATCGACCGAATGGATGATCCCGCCATCAATTGTTGGATTTTCAGCACTTCCAATCCTTGAACTTCCTTTTAAAACGGGCTTGATTAAACGATATCCTTTGGGAATTTTAATCACTTTCTTTTTCAAAAGATTTCTACTGGTGACTGATACAGAATTATTTTTCTTTGATGTTTTTTTAGAGTTCCAAGACAAGAATATAACAAGACAACTGATGGCAATAATAACTCCTAAAATTCCCCATCTTAAAATAATTAATCTGCTTAATTTTGTAGAAACCATCTCACTCAACTTCTAAATACGGTTTTTCAAAAACAATATCCTTTGTCACAGAAATATAAAATCGGTATCCAGGACGAATTGAAAGATTGGGTTGTATATTGAGATTCTTTTCAACCAAACTATTGGAAGTGTTTGCTATATTACTCCCCAAACTTCCTGCCAATGCTTGCCCAACACTGGGGCCCGCATAAGGATTATTGTTCATTACTGGTTGACTTAACTGCGCCCCACTACTTAAAACACTACTTAACATCACCGCACCCAAAACTTTCCCATAATGATTATTGACCTCGTCTTCAAATCCCGCATACCCACTGAGATCAACGCCCGGCATTCCTCTCAAATGAAGACTTTCTCCATTCGGAAAAATAATCCTCTGCCAAACCACTAACACACGCACTTCTCCATAATTTAAGGAGGAATCATAAAGGCCTACGAGTCTGGCACCCTGTGGAACCAATAAATATTTCCCCGATCGTGTGTCATAAACATTAGAAAGCACCTGACCCACAATTTGACCTGGCAGATCTGAATTAAGACCCGTGATTAAAATACCAGGGATCACACTACCCGCTTTAAGCTCATAAGGGCTCATTGGCTCTTTAACACCGGACAAAAGTACTGAGGAATGCGCTATCCTACTCGCACTTAAAAACGCTTCTTTTTCTGTTGGTTGATTGCGCGTTTGGCTCGATGTTGCATGTACTTTTTCAGAGGATGCTTCCTTTCCATCAACCGATGGTTCTCTGCCTTGAATAAACACCATATCATCGATGAGTTGATTACTCGTGATGGAAGCGCTCATCGCTTTTTTATGATCGTCTGAAACAGACGTATTATCAGCATAAGGCACTTCATTCTCTAAAACGCCCTCTTCTTTTGATTCATGCGTATTTTCTTGTTCTTTTTTTAAAGGCGCCTTCACGATTTTTCTTTGTTCCTCTTTAAACCAACGAGTATGCTCGTCACTTGCCACTCTTTTAATGCTTTCTTCCTCTTGTAATGGTGGCTTCGTATATTGAGAAGCTTTATACAAGTTATGCAAAATCAACACCAAGAGTGACACCATAACGATAATCACCACACTCATGATCCCTTTTTTCACAACAATGGTTTTTGGATATTCTTTATGATTCATGACTCACTCACCCATGGTAACGTTGATTAACGATATCGACTTTTGATTGATCTTTGCCAACACCCATCACTAAAACAGCTTTCTTAAATATTTTATCCACCACATAATAAGGCGGCTTATAACGATAATTTAAAAGCTCAAGTTTTTTATCTTCTAATACAAAAAGTGCTGGCAAATCTCGATCCCCTCTATTTCTAGAAAACTCAATATAAGTGTGCACCCCATCATCAAAAACTCGACTCGGCTCCCATGACAATTTCCTATTAAAAAGTCCACTTGAAATCTTATAATTAAAATTTAAATGATTCACATCAATAGCTGGCATTTCTAAAGAGATATTTCCATCCTGCTCTTTCATCGCACGATCATTAATGTGTTCAACCAACTCATCCGGATACCAAAAACTCACATGCTTTGCTGAACTCCCTTCTTTTAAAGACACTAACCGCACCGTGTAAATCCGCTGATCGGTTGTGATCACCATATTCGTGCTAATCTCAGGTTGTGAGGGTTTAATTAATATATGCTGTTGCTCTTTATTACCTCTACCCGATTTTGCGACCGCGTAAGACCAACGACTCGGATCGCCTGAGGATATATTGGTAAATCGCTCGCCGGGTTTTAATGAAATAACTGTTTCTTGAAAGGGTACGGTTCTAATAATCGGTTGCTCACTTTGACTAAACGCAAATTGAATAGCACCATCCGTCACGATATTATTCGCTTTCCCTGTCTTTACATACTGATGAAACGCTTTTGTTAATGCAGGATCATTACCCAGCATAAGTCGGTAATTGGGTTCTCTTTCTTTTACTTCTATGATTTTTTGTTTCTCTATCGTTTGTCTTAGAGGGACAAATTTTTGAGAAGATGTTTCATACGTACTACACCCCATCTGTGTACTCAT
>JAFEDO010000231.1 GCA_018241565.1 Pseudomonadota bacterium | reverse complement strand
TTCTAGATTAAACAAAGACATTAATCTTTGTTGATTAAAAATCGTTTCAATATCGTCGATAATAGAAGGTAAAGTGTTTAGGCTAGCAAGAGACTTAAAAAAATCTTCTACATAAAGTGAATTTAATATGGCTTCAATTACTTTATATGCCCTGTCGGGCGAACACTCATTCCACCAAACAGCAGCAAGTATTGTTTTTAAAGGTTTAGGAGTAATAAAAACAAAATCACCTTCGATGGCCAACCTATTTTTATTAATCAACTCTCTCTTCATGAAAGCAAAAAACTCGTTTGGATCAATATCGATTATTGATTTTGCAACAAACTTGTAATGTTCTCGTTGCTCATTTAGCCAACCAATTTTTTCAAACAATGCAAGAGCCAACATGATCTTATGCGGATTACTATTTTCCATTAATTTTTTTGACAAAAGAGTTTTTATAATTTTCACATATTTCAAATAAGATCTTTTACTTACTTCTGTAAGATCAAATTGATCAATGATTGAAGCAAACTCTAAAGCTAAACCAATATTATTGAAAGAAATCTCATCAAGAACATCTATTTGAGACTTATTTAATGTCGGGGAATAACACTCCAATATTTTTTCAATATCTAGTTTTTTATTAAAATCAAGCAGTAACAAACCTTGTAACTGCTCCACTGGTTTTAGTCCTATAGTAATAATTTTGAATTTGCAATCTTCTGTGCATGCAATATCGAAAAGTTTTTTATGTAGTTTTTTGTCGCATTTGTCAACAATTAGGATCCCTGTTCTTCCCTGGCGTACCCAAGATTCTATATTTTCAATTAAATCCCGAGGATCAGTAGCATCGATATAAATAGTTGATTTTTGTATGTTAGTCGAAAAATTTTCTTGAGTTTGATTATAGCGTAAAAGTTCATATACAAATCGAGTTTTTCCGCACCCTGATTCTCCAAAAACTCTAAAGATTTTAATCTCCATTTTTCTTAAAAATTTTAAATACACCTCTTCAGAAGAAGCGATGGTAAAATCTGAATGTACATATTTTTGCGTTTTTGGTTTTATTATATATTTCGACCATTCTTCAAACGTTTTTGCCGCACTGGGAATGGGTTTTCCCAAGTATTCATGAATAGCAGTAATAGCACCAATGTATACGTTTACCCACTCTCTAATTTTATTGGCGTCATAGATACGAATTCTATTTTTTGTGGCTTCATTTAGAGTTTGATTCGTCCAGCCTGACTCTAATAATTTATTCCACATCTCTGTTAAACGATTTTCCATCAATGATGCAGTGAATGCTTCTGTACAGAAAATTATGTAAGAGCCGCCCTCACGAAGAACTCGTAAAGATATCGGTTTGGCAATCTCCTTAGCGCATGCTGCTGGACCCATTCCCCCACTTTTGTAAGTGGCTTTACATTGAAAAATAACTTTATTAGAAGGTAGATAAGGAGTTGCTTTGATGTTAAGTTGCCAAGCTATTGAAGCATCAACGCCACCATCTTTTGATGTAATATTTAGCGGAACATCTAAGTCAACGGGTTGTACAGCATGAGTGGTAGCTTCTAAAATGAGTAAACGTCTCAACAGGTCAACGAGCTGTGTAGCATTTAATTGCTGTATGTCTTCCATCGTTACTTCGAACATGTATGATCCTGAAAATTACATAATGTGAACTTATTCAAATCCAAAGACCGGATTTAATTCTATCATCCATTTTAAGGGATACGCCATTTAGTTTAAATTAACGTGTTACTAACCATATTGACTTCTGTCTGTTTTTCGCATCTTAATTTATACATCGGAAAAAGTATAAATACAGTATACTTTTTAAAGTTAACAAAAAATAGGCAAGGAAATTATGACGAGCAAGCTATTAAAATTACCACTTCTGAAAAAACAAAATAACATACTTTCTCTACTACCCATCAACTACATTCAAGCAGCAACCAGTGAAAACACTCGCAAAGCTTACCGTTATGATATTCAGCATTTTATATTTTGGGGTGGGCTTTTACCCACAACACCAGATATTTTAGTGAGATATCTTCATGAATATGCAGATAAGCTCAATTCAAGAACGTTAAAGAGACGATTAACCGCTATTAGTCGATGGCACATTTATCAGGGATTTTCAGATCCAACACAAAATCCTATCGTTAAAAAAACAATGATAGGGATTAAAAATATTCATGGAAAACCGAGAGATAAAGCGCCTGCTATCCAGTTAGAACAGCTGGAATTAATGATCAACCATTTGAACCTAGATAATTCCTTAATAGCCATTCGCAACAATGCCCTGTTACAACTGGGATTTTTTGGAGCATTTCGTCGCAGTGAATTAGTCTCTATTCGTTATGAAGATCTTTCTTTTGTTCCAGAAGGCATTGAGATATTAATTCCTCGATCTAAAACAGACCAAGCAGGCGAAGGCCAGATCTGTGCTATCCCCTATGGTTTTGGAAAACTATGTCCTGTAAATGCTATTAAATCTTGGTGCGAAAAAGCTAATATTTCTTCGGGATACGTATTTCGTGCAATTATCAAAAACAAAGTACTAGAAGAAAAACCTCTCAACCCACAGAGCGTATCATTGATTATAAAGGAGCTTGCTAAAGACACTCATCTACCAAACGCTGAAAAATACAGTGGGCATAGCCTACGAAGGGGGTTCGCGACAGTGGCCAGCAAAAAGAAAGCTTCTTTTGTTTCAATCATGCGCCAGGGTAGATGGAAACACGAAGGAACCGTGCTTTCCTATATCGAAGAAACTCAGCGTTTCGAAGACAATGCAGCAACAACCATTCTAACTGTGCCTACCTAGACAAATAACCCGTCCTGGTGCGCATCGCTGAGAGGCGTGACGGGTTTGGTCACTTGAAAGCATAATGTAGAATACTGAGACTATGCAATAGTATTTTCTAATCGTTTACATCAATCTAGTTCGTTAATTTTCCCTCTAAAACGCATATTTTTTGACCTAAAAGCTGTTGCTAACAGCATTTTAGGCGAGTCATGCCATTTATTTTGTCACGTATTATGCTATAATTCGTGATAAGGAGATGAAAGAAATGACAGCTATTGCTCATGTAAAAGAGTATCTTGCCCACATACCGGAAGGGAAAGTATTCCCATCGAATGCTTTGCGACGTTTCACCACTACAGAGAATGTTCGCCAAATCCTAGGCCGCTTAGTTAAAGCCGGTGAATTAAAACGAATAGCACGTGGGATTTATGCAAAACCTAAGTACGTATCAAAAATAGGGGAAGTATTGCCATCGGCGTCAGAGATTGCCGAAGTACTCGCAAAATCGACTGGGGAAACAATCGCTATTCAGGGTGCAGAAGCCGCAAGACAATTACAACTGACCACTCAAGTACCCATGCGCCTCATTTTTTATACCAGCGGAAATACAAGAACGTTAAAAATTATTAACCTGACAGTTAAATTGAAGCATGTGAGTCCAAGTCGACTAGTGGCTCCAGGCACAATACCTGGCTTGGTTATCTCCGCCTTATATTATTTAGGACAAGAAAATGTGACAATGAAGACCATAGACATGATTAAACAACGCATTCCTTCTGAAGAATTTAATGCAACCATTAATTTAATTGAACGTATGCCAACTTGGATGTCCGATATATTTTATCGTTACCAACAAGAGAAAATAAATGAGTGATAGTTTTTTTAATTTATCGGTAGAAGAACAGTCCGCACTAATCAAAAAGGCTAGCAATCAATTTGACCTACCAGATCTGATTATTGAAAAAGATCTCTGGGTATGTTGGTTACTTGAAAAAATATTTGAACTGCCGATACAAATGGCATTCAAAGGTGGCACTTCATTATCAAAAGTATTTGGTTTGATTAAACGGTTTTCTGAGGATTGCGATATCACCATTGATTATCGAAATTTTAAACCAGAATTAGATTTGGAACATTTAAGTAAAACACAAATTAAAAAAGCGAGTGAGCAGCTGAAAGAACAGCTAAAGGTTTATATTTCAGAAACAGTATTTCCCTATCTCCAAGAACAAATATCAAAAACGTTCCCTGGAAAAATGTTTGAGCTCACGTTAAATGAAGATGGTGAGCAACTACGATTTTATTACCCAAACATGATGAACACACCATCTGGTTATTTGCGCGATCATGTTTTTATTGAGTTTGGAGTCAGGAATAATACCGAACCTTGTGACAAGCATCCAGTACTACCCTACTTAGCAGAAATTGCAGACAGTGATTTAGATTTACCAAAACCCATGATCTGCACATTATCGCCTATAAGAACTTTCTGGGAAAAGGCCACATTAATTCATGTTGAGTGTCATCGTGATCGCCTAGTTAAAACACCAGAACGTTTATCTAGGCATTGGTATGATTTATTTATGCTAAATAATTCTTGGGTCGGAGAGCAGGCGTTATCCAGTAGTGAAATCTTAAAAAGTGTCATTGAACATAAAAAAGCATTTTTTAATGCGAGCTACGCAAATTACGACGATTGCCTGTCTCAGAAATTCCGTTTAATTCCAACAGCATCCTATTTAGAAAATTTAGAACAAGATTTTCTACAAATGATAGAAGCAGGTATGTTTCATGAGTCACCACCAACATTTGATAAAATTACAGAAACACTAAAAATTTTAGAACAAACGATTAATAAAATATGAATATGCAACCTAATCAATTACAAGAAAAAACATGGATCATTCAGCGTTGTATCAACGCATTTAAAAATCAGTATGAAGACTGGCCCCATTATTGTGAGAAACCAATGACTCGCAACGCAATGTTAAAAGCATTAGAAGAGTGTAACGAAAAATGGCCAGCATATGAATTTCGCGGACATAATATTGTACGTGAAGATTGATTTATCCAGTACGGCTCAACGTCTCTTATCAATCAACAAACTGACAGAATCGCCGATACCAACTTTACTACTCCTAAGATACACACCCTGTTAATTCTAAAAATTAAAGTGTAAATATCAATTAACCCAAAACTTTTTTGACTTCATAACTTATTAAAAGTCGGTGTTTTAACCATATTTGCTTCTCTAGAGTCTATATGGCCAACAATGATCGAGGTTTTTTCAGGATATTTGAATGCAGTTAGAACTCCTTCACTAATTTCATGATTGGTTAACCATCGTTGTCCATTACTCTCATCTATCCAGCCTAATACAACATTTTGCCGAAAAATATCAGTGCGTGGAATTGGATCTGTCTTTATACCTTCTGCAGGATCTCCAACGGCTGATCCATGTATACGGATAGAACGTCCATCTTTAATTAAAAGATCTTCAAAGAGTGGTAAACACCATAATCCATCTTCGTGGAGCCAACTTATTAAAATATCTGCCTTTGGTTCATTTTTGAGGGTACAAATAGAAGCATTAACTGCGCTCTTTTCTTTCCAATCTAATCGCAATGATCTTGCACCGATATCCTTCGCTAATGTATCAGGGTTACGTGCAATCAAAAGAAGATCATCAATTACATGAGAAATTTCGCGAGATGCGTGAGATAACATACCAGTACCACCAATTATAATGACACGTGTCATTGACTTTCCTTCTCATGAAACTGTTAAAATAAATTTATTTTTTCATTGATATTCGCGCAGTTTTTTCTTGATCTAAATTACATTCATTAACTTTTCTAGACAACACTAGAGTATAAGTACAAAATGCTTCATCTTTCTTATAGCCGTTCTTTTCATATAACTTCTGCGCAAGAAGATTGGTATGGGCTGTTTGTAAATCAACTCGACTAGCGCCGTCTTCAGTTGCAAATGTTTTTATCGCACTTAGCAAGTCAGTCGCAACTCCTTTATGTCTATGATTCTCATCCGTATACAAATCATATAGTACCCAATACTTAGTTAACTCCAATGAACAATAACCTGGGATCAATCGTGCAAATCCTACGACTTGATTACTGTCTTCATCCTCTGTAGCAATAAAAATAATGGATTGATTTTTTAATAGACTAGCACTTAAAAATTCTTCGGCACTGATTTCGTCACGCTCTTTTTTGTAAAAATCCCGATACTGATTAAATAAAACCAATATGCTCTTAAGATCCTTTATAGTTGCTTGTCGAATATGCATATTCCGCCTTTTTTTCAGAGAATCCAATTTCCGTGCCATAGCGATCTGGGGTGTCAATTCTATTCCAAATACAATGTTTAAGAAAATATTCTGCATGATATTTTGTTTTTCTTAAATGAATCAAACAGTTAGAGTGGATTTTTATAGGATGATTTTCTACGAAAGATCACACTCTACGGAATTAAAGCGGTAAATAATCTCATCTGACTGTCACTTCACTTATTGTGATTATGGTATTTGCTATTTTTAATATCGGAGCACTTGATGTAGAGTAGTCAATAAATAGGTTATTAACGTTGGAGTGATCTAATGAAACACATAGGCATCGTAGGTGTTAACCCTCCTGGCGCAGCATTATGTTACGAAGAAATAAGTAAAATATCTCTTTTAAAACATGATGTGGCTCTTGAAATCTCTATCAATTCTCTTCCTTTTGACTTGTACAAAACGGCGATGATGGCTTTGGATTGGAGAAAAATTGCTGATCTAATTTTGGCTTCAATTAAGAAGTTAGCCTTATTGGGTGTCGAGATTATTATTATCCCTGCAAATACGGTTCATTTTGCTATAGAAGACATCAAAAAGAATTCTCCAGTTCCAGTATTAAGTATTTTAAATACTACAATCAACTGGTGCATCGAACAAAATTATTCGTCCGTAGTAGTACTAGGGACTAAGCAAACTATGCGTGGAGAATTATATACTAAAATCCTTTCGGATAACGCCATAATGGAAGTCACTATTACAGAGTCTCTGCAAGATGATGTCCATAGATTAATTATGGAATATATTATTCCTGGCAATAAAAATTTTGATACTCTTTTGAATAGTATTCTTGAAGCTGTAAAAAAAATTAAATGTGATGCGGTGATACTCGCTTGCACTGAATTACCATTGGTAATGGACAGTAACAATGTGGGTAAGCCAATTGTCGATACTACTCGATTACTTGCGATAGAAGCTGTGAAATATTCAGCTATTTTAACTGATGATATCGATGAACACATTAATACTGACATGAATCTACGTCATAACTAAAGCTACAGCGATACTATTGCTATAGGATGAATGCTTAGAGTATTAACATGTCTTTTATCTTTATTTGTTTCTTTGTCATACGTGACAACACAACGTTCTTGTTTGAGATTTCTGGATAGTATCCTTAATTCATCCCAATTTTCTACAGGAGCATTAAAAAAAACTACCAATTCAGGATATATTAGATATTCTTAAGTTTTATAGCGCAATTACATAGCTCTGCTTGGGAAAGGGGTATGAAAATTTTCTAAAACTACGGATTGAATATCATTGATAGTTTGCTCTGCTAACGTAATGACGCCTAAAAATATTGGTGGATTGCCAAATAGAAAAGTTTGATAAGAAGCTTCAGCCTCTTTTATAAATGTGTTTCCCTGCTGTAAAAGATCATGATACAGATTATTTGAAGTTACAAATGAAAAATAATGATGACGTAAGTTAAAAAATTGTGTTTGATAAGGCCGAACAAACTGCATATGTCTTTCAATGACATCTGACAGCTGGGTTTCCTCTGGATGTACCGCTCTTGCTTGCGCTTTAGCTATAAACAATGGAGTGGCTGCCATTCTTATGGATAAATTGATAATCATCTCCCAATCTCTCTGAGCAAGTGCAAAGACAAATAATTCAGCTTCGCTATTATAAAAATAATTTGAATTCATCGTTCTATTCACAATGAAAGCTTGAAGTGAATATCTAGTGAGCTTTGAGTCATCAGAACCAGCATGAGTCGAATTTAACTGCTCTGGTTGATTTATTATAAGATTATCTTTTTCAAGACTTACCTGAGGAGGAATATTCGTAGGTTTTTTTGATTGAAAAATAGAATTAGAATCGTCAGAGGGTAAAAGCTCAATTATTGCATTATGTTGTATAGATTGTATAAGAGGCGTTGGAACGACAGATACTACTTGAGTAGCGCTAGAAGAACTTGGAACATCTGACAAAGTTGATTCAATAGTGGTTATCTCTCCAGAGACATTGGATTTAAAAAATAGGGCGGATGAATGTTTAGAATAAAAAACGTTTTTTCCTTTAGCATTAATTTCATTTTTTAGGATTCTGATGCGATTAAAAATATCACTATCTTCATTGATGGGATCACTTGGTATGAGTGATAAAAATTCATAGAATTCGTCACGATCTATTTTTTTATTAGACTGTATCAGTTTTAAACCCATCTCTATATAAATTAGCAACTTATGTGTGCTGGATTGTGTAGCTAAAATTTTAGAACAATACAAATAGGCTTTAATAAGTATTGGCTTATGCATTTTTATGATATTTGGATCGGTAAAATGAATGAATAGTTCTTCAATCGGAAGAAGTTGATTTTCCATATGAAGTAGCGTATTCAATTCTTTAATTAGGGTTAAAAAAATACCATTTATTAATAAATTAAGTTTATCAATATGCAAAATATTTTTTTTAAGGTTGAGTTGATACAGTACGCGCCACATTTTTAGAATGCTTTGGCAATACTCAAAGTTTTGTACTTTAGAAATTATTTTTTCATCTAATATCACAAGTAATGCTTCATGTGATATGTTTTTAAAATCATTAAGTGAATCTAATTCAAATAATTCTTTACACCATTCATTGAATTTGTTTTCTGTCCAATCTTCAAACTGCTTTTTATGATCTTTATAAATATCTTTCATTTGCTCTTGAAATGCTTGAAGATTATTTTCAGACAGCATTAATTCAATTAGCCTAGTAGGCGGTTGAAATTCTTTTTGAGCTTGTATCAATTTAAGCTTTTCATTTAAAAACGTCAAAAATGTTAAAATCTTTTGTGACAGCTCATACATATTCTGATGATCGGAGCTTGTAATTTTGTAAATGGGAGGCGTGTTTTTGAGTTGATCTAGAATAGACATAAGTGTCTTATTGTTTGTAAAATTCTTCAAAGAACGTAGAAGTTCTGTCATATTTTTAATAACTGACTCTAACAATTGATAATCTTGGATCATACGTTGTATTTCGCTTTTATTCATTGCTCCCAAATTCTTTTTCGAAAATGATCTTCGAATGTCTTTCATTTTTAATGTCAATATTTCATTAGTCGCAGTAAAAAAATTTTTATCGTTAGTGATTGTTATATTCCAAGACTCCATCTTTAAAAAATCAATTAAATAATCTTCAAAATGTAGTTGTAATAATTTGGCGTAAAATAAGCTGATCTCTAATTCTGAGATATCCTGACTTTTCAATTGTAAAAAATAAAAATCAACTATATTCTTTAATCGAGCGTAATAGTTTTCTAACGATTCAGATTGGTCGATGTCGGTATGTTCAGTGCGTTCTAAAAAGGTTTTTGACAACATTGCACTTAAAAAAGGAACTTGCCTGGAACCAGCATTTTTAATGCAATTGAATAACAAATGCTCTGTGTTAGAAACATTATTGAGTAAAAATATAATTTCTGGAATTTTCTCAGGATCTCTTTTATATTGTTCTATAAAAATTTCTAGTGGCATTCGAATAGCAGAATATTTTTCTATCCATATACTCTCATTGTCTAAAATATATGGATGATCCATTAAAGCGAATGTAGAAAGCCCATTGGACAAATCTAATAAATAATCGATAATAAACGAAGAATCATTCGGCGCTTGTTGCATGGATAATAAATGATTCTCCAGTTTATTCATGATTGAAGTCAGTAATATCTCAGCAGTTCGATGAAAAACAGATTCTAACGCAAGATCATATTGCCTCGTTTCATCTATGGTAATGTCCAATGGATTTTTTGATGGTCTATTATAGGATACAATCCACAAGACAAATAATTTCGCACATATAAATGAAGATATGTTTAAAGAAACAATTTCGTTAACGTTTAATTTAGATAAATTAATGGCGCTTACTTTTTGCACATATAATTTCAAATTTTCTAAATCTAATTTCTCCTCGAAAAAAATTCTTTTATGAAATGTATTAATATGTGAGATTAGTAATTTTTTGTATTTTTCTAATGGTTCACTTAAGATATTTTCTTCTTTTGTCGGAAAAAGTTCTAGCCACTTTTGTATGTAGCCATGATAGATAATTTCAAGAATACTCGTTTGCAAAAGAACAAACTTTCTCACTAAAAGATAGATTTTCGTAGGTTCTTGCTTTGGATCATCAATCAATTGATTGATTTCTATTAATTGATTATTGAGTTCTCCGGAAAATAAAACTTTTTGGATCGTCTCTTTATTCAAATGAATCGCCATATGAATGGCTGATAATTTTGATTTATTCCAATATCTTTCAATATCATCTAAAGTATTCGAAAATAAAAATAAATTAGCAATATCTCCGCTAGAAATTTTTATTTCATTTAACGCATCATTAGTGTTAAGAAATTTCTTTAGTCCATTTGCAACGGTGGTCAAAATTTCTTGAATTGATTTAATGTTAAGACCATTTATGACAACTGGCTTTTTGTTACTCATGAGACTATTAACTTCATAATGTAAGCGATTTAATAATCTTTCGAAAAAAATTTCATCTACAGGAAACCTTTCTTCAGGCTTAAAAAAATAATTTAAAAGAAAAGTCGCCAATGAATAAACTAATTCATCAAATAGCTCTTTCATGGATCCTGAATATTCTGTGGAATCACAAGATCTCATATTAAACGCTTCAATCATGGTTACTAAGTGTGTAATCATTCCAAATTTAAAATTATTCCACATGGAAGGTAGAGCGCTACTTAAAGGATCTGCTGAAATAATCTTATAGAGCTCACATCTATAAGTATTTAGATCTTCACAGCTATTGATTAAAGCTTGGTATTGTTTCTGACTCATTTTAGGTAGGGTTGATTTAAGTTGGCAGGTATCAATTGGCTCTTCAAAAGTCGTTTCAAGCAAGCTTTTTAATTGACTTTCAAAAAATTGATTCAAATCTATTATAAAATTAGTGATCCGAGGCCGATCCATTGCGTCGCATAGAGAATACGTGCTTAAAAGAATAGCTTTCATCTTTGAAAATTCCAGTCTATCGTCATCTACGATAAGATCAAGCTCATTTTTAAGAATGGAATCTATTAATGTGTCAACATTGCTGGAAGTGTATCTTTTAACTTTCAATATTGATGCTTCAAGTACTTCGAATTCTGGCATGGCATTACTTGATGGTTTGCTTAAAGCTGAGGATAAATTGAGTGTACTATTTAGCAAGCTTGATTTTTCAGAATGTAGTGTTTCTTTTTTGGCATATTCCTTTATTTTTTCAATTTCACCTATTAAACCGCGAAGAATGGATGTTTTTGAATGAATATCTGTCAAAGAAATTATGCTCTCGGGATCTATTTTTGGATCGTTTAAAAAGTCATTTAATACAGAAAGTAATTTGTCATGACTTTTCAACAATCTTTCCAAGATATGAATATTTTCATGATATGTATTTGTTATTTCCAAAAAGATATGATTTTTAAAAGTATTTAAAAAATCTGTTTTATGAGTTATCTCAATACTTGGATAGTACGTTTTTAAAAAATTTATGAGTGTATGTGTTATGTAATCTCCAGAAAGACTCGAGCAGAAATGATGCAGATCAATATAAGAAACTTTTTTAGTTTGTAGTAACTCAAAATATAAATTTAATATGATATGCATTCGTTTTGATTGCAATTCTATTAAATCTGGCCAATCAGAGTGGCTATCAATAGCATAAAAAATATTACGCAGATCAGTTTTAAAGATAAAGTCTTTATCTCGACCATTGTCAGACAAAATATTTAATAACATATTTTCAGCAACATGGGCTTCATGTAACAGAATGAGAATATCAGCATATTTTCCGTCATCGAATTTGTACTTTTCAATGTAATCTTTTAGAAAATCTTCAAAGCTGCTTAGCTTATTGATTAAAAAATTCGAATATTTAAAAATAACCTGTGCTTCTAAATTATTTAAGGTTAAAAATGCAAACATGATTTTTTGTAAATACTCAAAATACAATCCTATGTCATCATGATCATTTTTAATTTTATCTAAAATTTCTTTTGTGTGTTCTGGATAGTGATTGAGGAGTGGCTCTAATGTTTTTCCAAATAGTGCACATAATGTATCAAAATAACTTCCCATCTCTTTAGGAGTAAATTCAAATTTCGAGAATGGCGCCTTATATATTGATGCATAAAGAAAACAAAGTTGTATGCAAATAAACAAATACCTATTCCAAAGAAAAACATTTTTTAAGTTTGAAAAATCAAACGTTTCAATGGATTTATGACAATCTTCGAAACGAGCAGCTTCAAAAGGTAGGTGAAAAATAGCGTTATGAAAAAAAGCCATGGCGTCTAATAAAAATAATTCAAAATCTTTCAAAGGTGCTAATATAGACTCCTCCAACTTTGTTGAATAAAATTCAAACCATTTATTTAAGTATTGCTCAATATGATTTTCAAATTTGTTACATAATTGAATGAAATTTTTCGATGTTTCGTATAAATGAAATGGTGTTATAGCTGCGTCAACATTTAAAGAACGTAGACTATTTAGCACACGTGAAAAATCGGACTCTGAATGAGTGCTAAAAATAACTTTATACTCTGCAATATCTTTTTGCATCGGCAGTGTTATATCTTTTTGAGTAATAGATAACCCCAAAAATTTAGAAAGCTGTGTAAATCTAGTAGAAGCAAAATTTTCAGGCGCCGGATCTAATACCATTTCTTTGTCTTTTCTAGAATTTATAGCTTTGGTAATTTTAGAAAATAATTCGACTGTATAAGCAATTTCTTTTAGAATTCTTCGAGTTTCACTGATACTGGCTTGTTTATTTTTGTTTTTTGAATGATGTGTTTTATATATGATTTTTCGATAAGCTCTTAAGAAAAATTCAGGATCTATTTCAAATCTTTCTGTCTCTTCAAATAATAATTCTAAGGTAATTTGCTTTATATGGTATAAAAACATGTTGTGAATATTATATGAGCATTGGATATTTATTTCTTCGGACTTGATCAAGGCTTCAGCTGCCATGATAGCATCATTTATTACTACTAAATTGTTCGACTGCTTCAGTAAAATCTTAAAAGCAAAATCATTATGCCAATGAATTAAAATTGAAGGAAATAAATCTCTAAAAAAAACTTCTATTAGATAAATTGCATTAATCAATTGAAGAGTAGCTTTACTCGTGAATTTTTCTTTTTCCATCTGTAAAAAGATTTTTCGGACTATTTCATTAATGAAATAAATACAATACTTGAGCGTTATGGGATTTTTTACATCAAATTCACGAAGAATAGTCGTACATTCCTGTATTTTCTTGAGTATTAATAAGTATGACTGAATAGAATTTGGCATTTTATTTATAGTTATTCCATTTAAATACGTAAAGGCTAAAGCCATTTTCCCTCGGAGAAAAATCTGAATGGAATTCTCAGTCGGCATGGAATCAAGCATTGATTCTAATTTTTCAATTTCTTTTGGATCTATTAATGTTGATAGTAGCTCAACAATTTGTTCGTCTTTACTCTGAATGAGTTTTTTATCCGATGGCTGGTATTCCAGATCAAGTGTGCTAACTGAATTGTTATCCAGTGTTTCTAGCCTTTCATTTAACGCTGCTTTAAGCTCCTTTATAATAGCGCAAATTTCCGTGTATTGAGTTAACACGTTTGTGTTTAATAAATTTTCCGCATATATTTTTTTTAATGAGTATTTAATCCCTTTAATTTCTTGAATGAATTCATGAACATTATTTACAGAT
>JAFEDO010000230.1 GCA_018241565.1 Pseudomonadota bacterium | reverse complement strand
TATAAATTATTGCCGATGGCCGAGATTGAAAGAGCAGTATATGAAGCGCCTAGAAATGAGTTAGAAGAGAAAATATGTAAGATATGGGAAGAAGTCTTAGGTGTTGAAAAGATTGGGATTAGAGACGACTTCTTCAGATTGGGTGGTAGCTCTATTCATGCCATTCGCGCGACACATAAAATGCGCGATGCGGTTCATTTACATATTGGAGTAGCCGATTTATTCAAATACAAAACAATCATTCATTTGTTTGATCACTTATTTGAAGAAACTAAACAAGAATTCAAGATCCCTGTCACCGATACAGATAAATTACCATTATCATTTGCTCAAGAGCGCCTATGGTTTATTGAACAATATGAATCGGGCACTAGTGCTTACCATATACCTATTTTGCTGCAGATCTCTTCTGAAGCTCATTTCGATTTTCTCATTCAAAGTTTGAAAACTATTATGAATAGACATTCGATATTGCGCACTGTATTTAGTCAAGATTCAGAAGGTAAGACTTATCAATTAGCTTTGAAAAATTCATTAGAAGTCGAAATAGTGACTTGCTCATCTCGCAAAAAGTTTGATGAAAAAATAAAATTGGATATTAATAAACCTTTCAATTTATCTACAGAATATCCTGTTAAAGCAATCGGCTATATTGTTTTAGAAAAATCTGTAAAGCAGGAATATTATTTCCTGATTAATTTCCATCATATTGCATTTGATGGTTGGTCCATAAGTGTATTTTTTAATGAGTTAAAAAATTTATATAAATACCACAAAGAAAATAATACTTTAGAATTGCCTCGCATAGAAATTCAATATAAAGATTTTAGTGTATGGCAAAGAAAACACTTGGAAGGAAAGCTTCTTGAAGCCCAAATTCAATATTGGAAAGCACGATTAAATAATCATGAAGAATTAAAGTTATATACTGATAAGCCTAGGCCTTCAGTGATCGATTATAGCGGCTCATATTATCACTTTAATTTAGGCTTAAAACTTTCTAAAGAAATTAGACTATTAGCAAATCAACAAGGATGTACGCTATATGTGGCTTTGCTTGCTGCTTTTTATATTCTTTTACATAAACATTCTGGGCAGAATGATATTGTCCTTGGAACGCCAATTGCTAATAGACATTACCCTCAAGTACTCAATTTAATTGGTTTTTTTGTTAACACGATAGTGCTTAGAGAAAATATTAATCCAGATTTTACAGCAATGGAAATCATAAAGCAGATTAATAATAATCTTATTGAGATCCAGCAGTATCAAGATTTACCGTTTGAAAAGTTAATAGATATTTTAAATATTGAAAAAGATCAAAGTCGACATCCAATTTTTCAAGTGGCTTTTAGGGTTCAAAGTTTTGATATGCTTTCTTTTAAAAAAGAATCGCAAGGTGATTTTGAATTTCTCGACACAAAACCTTATCACAGTATATCTAAGCTAGATTTTGATTTGCTCATTAACGATTCGGAAACTGATTTGCAGTGCACGATAGAGTATGCAACCAGTTTATTTTCTCATGAAACAATCGTTAGTTTGTCAGATCACTATATAGAAATTTTAAAACAGATGATTAGTTCAGAATCTGTATCTAGACCAATTAGAGAGTATGGGATCTTAACGAAAAAAGAACGTGAGTTATTGTTAAAGACGTGGAATCAAACTCACATTCCTTATGATACGACCCAAACAGTAAAGAAATTATTTGAAAGTCAAGCTGAAAAAACACCAGATCATATTGCTGTAGTATTTTATGGACAATCTAAGACTTATCGAGAACTCAATGCTGATGCGAACCAATTAGCGAAACGAATTATTAAAAATTATAAAAATACATCTCAGGTAGAAATTAATAATGATAAATTAGTCTTGATATGTATGAATAGATGCTATGAGATGATTACGGCTGTTTTAGCATCAGTAAAGGCAGGTGTAGCCTATATTCCAATTGATCCCAATTATCCTGATAAACGAATTGATTATATTATTCAAGATGCTAAACCATCAGTGATTTTAACTCAGAATGAATTAGCTCAGAGATTAAGTTTGATGCCTTCCATTGAAAATTTAAATCATGCGATAAATATCATTGCATTAGATACCGATAATTATCAAACAGAATCATCAGAAAACTTTGAAATTAACGAAAAAGACACAGTAGCTTACGTCATATATACTTCAGGTACAACAGGCGAACCCAAAGGTGTTTTATTATCTAATCAAGGGTTAAAAAATCTCTGTGTGAGTCAAATCAAAGAATTTAATATTTTACCTTCTGATAAGGTTTTACAATTTTCGTCTCTTGCATTTGATGCAGCAGTTTCAGAAATATTTACAACACTTTTAAGTGGGGCAAGCTTATATATTGCTTCAGAAAGTGTACGGCAAGGTAGCGAATCTATCTTAGATTTCATGGAAGATAATGCTATTAACGTAGCAACTATTCCGCCTAGTTTATTATCATCTCTTCCTTATCGAATACTTCCCAATTTAAAAACATTGGTTGTTGCCGGTGATATTTGCTCAGACGTAATAATGAAGCAATGGTCAAAAAACCGAAAATTAATTAATGCTTATGGCCCAACTGAAACGACTGTTTGTAGTACGATGCATCATTATCAATTGGGAGACCAACATACCAACATCGGTAAACCTATTAACAACGTCAAAGCATATGTTTTAGATAAAAATCTTCAAATGGTGCCAGTTGGTGTACCTGGGGAACTACATATTGCTGGTCTTGCACTAGCAAAGGGATATTTAAATCAACCTGAGTTAACAAAAGAATATTTTATCTCTAATCCATTTGTTACAAATGCAGAAGAAAAAAAATGGTATGGCACGCTTTATAAAACAGGCGATCTTGTGCGATGGCTGCCTGATGGGACACTTAATTATGTTGGGCGATCTGGTTATCAAATTAAGCTTAGAGGATACCGCATTGAGCTTTCTGAGATTGAAAATGTCATCGTCAATTATGAAACAATAAAAGATGCCTGTGTAATCGTAAAAGAAAGAGCAGGTTTAAAATATTTAGTTGCATACTACATCTCTTCTGAAAGTATTGATGAAAAAGCGCTATCCACATTTTTATCGCAATCTTTACCTGATTATATGCTGCCTAATGTATTTTTTATAATGGAAACTTTCCCGCTGACAATTAACGGGAAAATCGATCGGCTAGCTTTACCTGAAGCAGATGTTCATCCTGATAAATATCAATATATTTCTCCTAGAACAAAATTAGAGTCTGAATTATCTGTCATTTGGAAAGCAGTCTTAAGATTAGAAAAAATCGGCGTAACGGATGACTTTTTTAGAATGGGTGGGGATTCCATTTTGTCCATTCAATTATCTTCATATATGCGTTCAGAAGGTTTTGATTGTAGTGTTAAAGATATATTTGACTATCGAACGATCGAGCAACTTGCCAATTACTTAAGTAATACTCATAAAAAACAAAAAATGATTGTTGAAACTGGTTTATTGAAAGGTAATTTTGGGCTTTTACCCATTCAATCTTGGTTTTTTGAGCAAATTGATTTGGGTAGATTTAACTGCTATCACCACTGGAACCAGGCATTTTTAGTCAAAGTACCATTACTCGATACAAATAAATTGGCTCATATATTACCAAGACTCATTGATAAGCATGATATGCTGAGGGCGAGATTCGTCATAAATTCAGATCCATATCAACTTTACTTAAATAAGATTGAGTCACCTCAAATTAAATTACTCGATATTAAAGAACTTGATGAAAATACTATTCATAAAATATTGACTGAATGGCAGAGTAATTTTGATATTGAAAAAGGACCTTTGTGGTGTCTTGGTTATCTGTCTGGTTATTCAGATAATTCAGCTAGAATATTTTTTGCTGCGCACCATCTGATTATTGATGCAGTTTCCTGGCGTATTATTATCAAAGATCTTGAAGATTTGTATAATGGTAATTCTTTATCTGAGAAGACCAGTAGTTATCGACAATGGGTGTCTTCGGTTTCTAATTTTTCAGCTCATTGTGCAAATCAACTAGAATACTGGCAAGAACAGGTCACTTCGTTACCTGATTATCGTCAAAAATTTGATTTAATGAGCAAGTCTTTCAAAAAGGAAATTAACTTAGAAGAGAAACTCACACAGCAATTATTGTACGATGCGGGCTTTGCCTATCATACTGAAATCAATGATTTATTATTAACTGCGCTGGGTTTAGCTTTGCAAGCTTGGGAAGGTAGTGATAATCATGGTGTTACCATAGAAGGTCATGGCCGAGAGCATATTGATGATGCGATAGATATAAACCAGACAATCGGTTGGTTTACGACAATATATCCCCATAAATTAGTTCTTAGCAAAGATTTAAGTCTTTCTATAAAACAGATAAAAGAGAATCTAAGAAAGATCCCTAATAAAGGCCTTGGTTATAGTGCTTTACGTTATCAATCTAAATTGCTTAAAACTTTAGATTTGCCCTTAATCAGCTTTAATTACTTTGGTCAGATAGATACTTCTGAAAAAGCTTGGAAAATTGTGCCTGAAGATTCTGGCATAAGTATGCATCCAGATAATGTTGATGCGCATATGCTCAGCTTAAATGGGGCCATTGTTAATGGAAAACTGTATTTCACATTTGTGAGCCGATTAACTCAAGAATTAACAGATACATTCGGCGAGCTTTTTCAAACTCAATTAATCCGAGTTATTTCTCATTGTGTTGAAAAAAACAAATCCGATTCGCTTGAATTTACGCCAAGTGATTTTAAAACTCTTAAAATATCAAGAGAATTATTAGGTAAACTACAGAAAGAAGCTTTTGAAGCGAGAAATCCTATCGACTTTATATATGCAGCCAACAGCTTACAACAGGGATTTATTTACCATTCATTAGCTTATCCTGATGATGATGCGTACCATGTGCAATTACTATTTGATTATCGACAAGCATTGAATATTGATAATTACAAAAAAGCTTGGCAACTCGCAATACAAACGTATCCAATTTTGCGTACTGCATTCCACTCAGAAGAAAATTTGATGCAAGTCATATATCGTAAAGGTTCGCTTGACTTTACTTTGATGGATCTGTCTGAATTATCAGATGATTTAACTAGAAATAAAAAGATTTCTTTAGTGCAGCAGGAAGATCGTAAAAAGCGATTCGACTTAAGCAAACCTTCTTTGTTTAGGATTTACCTTTTTAAACAAGATCCTGAATTTTTTACAGTTATGAAAAGTGAATATCATGGTATTGAAGATGGCTGGAGTGGTGCTGAGCTATTAAATAAAGTCCATGAATATTATGAGCAGCTGCAATCTCAGAAAACCATTCGTGTGAGTGTTGAATCTGTATATTGCAGGGCACAAGAATTTTATTCTCAAAATCAATCTGAGGTTTATCAATATTGGGAAAACCATCTGGTTAATGTGAATAATGCTAATGATTTAAATTTAATGTTTGAAAAAAATGTAGATTTAGATTCATACCGTCAAGTTTTTCAATCAAAGCAGGCCTATAAAAAAATAAATAATAAAGCATGCTCGCAATTAGAGAGCTTAGCCAAAGAAGAAGGCTTAACGCTGAATGTTTTAGTGCAATACGCGTGGCACAAATTATTGCGAGTCTATACACAAGATGAACAAACGATAGTGGGGACCACGATATCAGGTCGAAGCATTCCGGTAACAGGGATAGAACATAGTGTGGGCTTGTATATTAATACCTTGCCCTTGGTATTGGATTGGACTACTGGCCGAACGGTGCGAGCGCAATTAAATGAAATACATGCACGTATCACCGAGATGAACAATCATTGTTATGTGAATCTTTCAAAATTACAAACAGGCGGTCGACGCTTATTTCATAGTTTATTTGTATTTGAAAATTATCCATTGCCGGAGAATCAAGGGGGTAGCGATAAATTAGTGGCCCTCATGCGTGAATCGATAGAGAAAGTAGATTATGCCTTAGCGCTGGTGGTGGTAGAGAGACAGGGGATGTTGGAGCTCCGGTTAAAGTACGATGGAGAGTTATTAAGTGCAGGTCGAGCCCAAAGTTATTTAGAGACGATATCAGAGATATTGAATGGATTATCAGAAGGGATAGAAAAGCAGGACGAAGAGTTCAGTTTATTAACAAAAGACAAGTCTCAAGAATTATTATATGAATGGAACAAAGGAAGTTACACGAATGACAGAAAGGACTTGGTGAGCTTATTTGAATCACAAGCGAAAGTACGGGGTGAAGAGAGTGCTTTATGGTGTCGAGGAGAGAGTCTGAGTTATGAGGCATTAAATAAGCGCAGTAATCAAGTGGCTCGGTATTTGAGGCGTATCGGTGTTGGGTTTGGTCGAGAAGAATTGGTATTACTGTGTGTAGAGAGAGGGATAGATTTAGTGGTTGGTGTCCTTGGGATATTAAAAGCGGGTGGTGCTTATGTCCCTGTGTTGCCGGAATACCCTATAGAGCGAATGGATTACATTTTAAAAGATACAAAGAGCAAGTATGTCTTAACGGAGAAGCTACACGCAGATAAATTTAAGGATGATGGCGGAGAAAGAGCCATCCTATGTATCGATGCAGCAGAATATCAAAGAGAGAGTGAAGAGAATTTAGGGATTGAGATACAGAGTAGCGATTTAGCGTATGTGATTTACACGTCTGGGACGACGGGCCGACCGAAGGGTGTATTACAAGAACATGGGAATGTGACTCGATTATTTTGGAGCAGTGAAGAGATATATGACTTTAACCATCAAGACGTATGGACTTTGTATCATGCGATAGTGTTTGATTTTTCTGTGTGGGAACTATGGGGCGCTTTATTGAAGGGTGGGAAGCTCATTATTCCGGTTTTAGAAGAAGTGAAAGATTTAAAGCTATTTTATGATTTATGTGTATCACAGAGAGTGAGTGTATTGAACCAGACGCCCAGTTCATTCTATGCGTTGTCAGAGATAATGAGTGGAGAGACGGAGTCTAGAATAGAGAGCCTTAAATATATTATTTTTGGCGGAGAGGCACTACAAGTCGAGTTATTGAAGAAGTGGTGGAAGTATTCAAAAGAGAGAGGATTGAAGACAGAGTTGGTGAATATGTACGGCATCACAGAGACGACGGTACATGTGACGTATAAGCAATTATTGGCAAGCGAAGAGAGTTATTCGAATATTGGAAAGAGATTAAGAGATTTAAAGACGTATGTATTAGATAGTCATATGCACCCAGTACCTGTGGGTGTAGTGGGAGAATTATACGTAGGTGGCGCTGGATTAGCCCGTGGGTATTTGAATCTTGAAGAGCAAACTCAGGCGAGATTTGTCGAGAATCCTTATGCATCAGAAGAAGATAAATTGAGGGGATACACGAGACTCTATAAAACTGGGGACTTGGTACGCTGGCGGGCGCATGGCGATTTAGAATATATCGGTCGAAATGATTTCCAAGTGAAGTTGAGAGGCCATCGCATTGAGTTAGGAGAGATAGAACATGTCTTTGCGTCGTATGAGGGGATAGAACAAGTCTGTGTTTTACTGAGTCGAAGAGAAGTGGGTGAAGAGACAGGATATTTAGTTGGATATTACGTATCACCGAAGGAAATCGAGTCAGCCTTATTATCAAAACACGTATCAGAGCGATTACCAGAATACATGGTACCGAGTGCTTATGTCTGGATGTCATCATTCCCATTTACGGAGAATGGTAAGTTAGACAGAGCGAAATTACCGAAAGCAGAATTTAAAGGTGATGAGAGAGACTATGTAGCGCCTAGGACTGAGTTAGAGAAACAAATCAGTGAGATATGGTCGAATATATTAGGAATAGAGAAAGTAGGTGTCACAGATGATTTCTTTAGATTAGGCGGTGACTCTATTTTATCGATTCAATTAACGTCACGATTAAGAACGCATCAATTCAATTGCAGCGTAACAGAAATATTAAATTATAGAACGATAGAAAGCCTGGCTCAGCATCTAACTAAGAAAAAAATAACGGATGAAATGACTGTTCAGGAAAATGTATTTGAAGGTAAGTTTGCTTTATTACCCATACAATCATGGTTTTTTAAACAGGTTAAATTAGGCAAGCTGCCGAACTATCAGCATTGGAATCAATCTTTCTTAGTTAAAGTACCAAACATACCATTCAATCAATTATTATCTGCAGTCAATGCATTAATTGAAAAACATGATGGGTTAAGATTGATTTACACCAATGTAGAGAGCGATCCAAAGCAATCTTATCAGAAAATTCAAGCGCCAGAAATTAAAGTATTAGATGTTTCAAGCATAAATAAGCGTGAGATTTTTGAGATATTAACAGGATGGCAAAGTCACTTTGATATCGCGAATGGTCCTACATGGTGTATTGGTTATTTAAAAGGATACGAGGATGGTTTTGATCGCATTTTCATGGCATTTCATCATTTAATTATTGATGCAGTTTCTTGGCGTATTTTGGTTAAAGACTTAAAAGATTTGCTTGATAATATTCCCTTAAACAAAAAAACAAGCAGTTATTATCAGTGGGTAAATTTCATAAATGTTTATCACTCAGCGCATAGCGACGAACTTGAATATTGGACTCATGTTTGCAATCAATTACCGGATTATAAAGATCAGTTTCTAGCAGATGGAATAATTCATGGGGCTGATTTTCAGCTTGATAGTGGTAGTACAAAAAAATTATTAACTCAGGCAAACGAAGCTTATCATACGGAAGTTAATCATTTGTTATTAACGGCATTAGCATCAGCTTTAAAAGAATGGAATGGAGAAATTTCTCAATTTATAACATTAGAAGGGCATGGTCGAGAGTCTATTCATTCTAAAATTGATGTCAGTGAAACAGTGGGTTGGTTTACAACGATGTTTCCTGTTCAACTAGCTTTGCAAGAGAGCTTGTCCGATAGCATTAAGAGGATTAAAGAAGACATACAAAGAATCCCAAATAAAGGTATTGGCTTCGGATCCTTTTTATATCAAAACCAAAATTCTAAAGAATGGTCACTGCCACCCATTACATTTAATTATTTAGGACAATTCGATGTAAAAGATAGTTTATGGCAAATCGACACGGAAAATTCAGGATCTAGTATCGGTAAAAATAATCAAATGTTAGATTTAATAACAATAAACGCTATGGTGGTTAAGGGTCACTTGCAATGCTTTATAAGAACACAATTAAGTCAATCAGATACGACGAAAATAAAAAACGTATTCGAGAAAAAATTAAAAGAGATAATAACGCATTGTATAGATAAAGTGGAAAGTGGCTTCACAGAATATACAGTGACGGATTTTGAGACAGTCAACATTTCAAAAGAATTATTAACTCAAATTCAATCAAGAGCGAGAGAGTTAAACAACCCGATTGAAGCAATATTTCCTGCCAATAGTTTACAGCAAGGTTTTATATATCATGCTTTGAGTCAGCCCGAAGATGATGCATACCGTGTGCAGTTAATACTGGATTATCATCAAAAAATAAATATTAAAAACTATGAAAAATCATGGGGATTAGCGACTGAAGTGTATCCCATACTTAGAACTGCATTTAATTGGGAAGAGCAACCCATTCAAATTATTTATAAACACTCAAAGCCCCTGTTTGAGTATGTAGATATTAGTCATTTATCTGATCAATCTTCGAGAGATTTCAAAATTGAAGAGCTCATTAAAAGCGACAGAGTGAAAGCTTTTGATTTAAGTATTCCATGCTTGCTTCGATTGACACTCATAAAACAGAGCGATCAATGTTATACGCTTATTAAAACGGAACATCACAGTATCGCAGATGGTTGGAGTGGCCCGATACTCTTAAATCGAGTCCATAAGATTTATCAACAATTGCAGCTTCATACATTACCTTCGATGCAGGTTGATGAGGCGTACTTAATGACTCAAAAATATCATTATCAACAACGTCAGGCATGTAATGACTATTGGCTTCATGAAATTCAATCAGTAGAAAATCCCAATGATTTAAATGGCTTTTTTAATAAACCAGTTGATTTGGATTCTATTCGAAATATCAATGAACCTACAAACACCGATTTAAAAATATCCGGAAAACTCTATAAAGAAATCATTGAGTGCGTGCGTAAGCAGGGTTTAACTTTAAATGTATTGCTTCAATTCGCGTGGCACAAACTCATTCAAATTTATACGCAAGATGCTAAAACGATTGTCGGATCTACGATATCCGGTAGAAGTGTCCCAGTCCATGAAGTTGAAAAAAGCGTTGGTTTATATATTAATACCTTGCCTTTAATTATTAACTGGGATAATGATTTAACGATACTCGAACAGATGCGAGTGATTCATGAAAAAATCACCCATATGAATAACTATGGATTTTTTAGTCTCTCGAAATTACAAAAAGATGGTCAGAGGCTTTTCCATAGCATATTTATTTTTGAGAATTATCCTGTCGTAAATTCTAATGATTCAAGTCCAGAAAGGTTGAATCCCACGATCCGTCAAGCCATTGAAAAATTAGATTATCCGATGGCTATCACGGTGCATGAATCCAATGAAACAATTCATATAAAGATGTTTCATGATAATAGTTTATTAAATGATTCTGAGGCGAAAAAAATACTGGATAGGTTTGAATTGCTAGTTTCATCAGCCATTACTCAATGTAATCAACCTCACCATGCAATGTCATTATTGTCAGATGCAGATTACAAAAAAATTATGGGTAAATGGAATCATACAGAGACAAGCTATTCAATGACCGAGACTATTGTCGATCTTTTCGAAAAACAAGCTCAATCTAGCCCAAATGAAATTGCGGTTATTTTTGAAAACCAGGAATTGACTTATTCTGAGCTTAATCAGAGAGCCAATCAATTGGCTCATTACCTGCTTAGAATGTGTAAGAAACAGACTCATCAATCTCAGCCTAAAGATATGCTGATTGCCTTGTGTCTTGATCGAAGTCTTGAACTGATCATTTCAGTGCTTGCCGTTTTAAAGCTGGGTGCTACTTATGTTCCAATGGATACAAATTATCCGTCAGAAAAAATTAAATTTATTATAGAAGATACTGCCTCTCAATTTGTGCTGACACATGAGTATTTAAGCAAAAATGTAATTCAGTTATTAAGCCAAAATACGGAATTAATCACCGTTGAAAAAAGTAATTTTGAAAACGAAAATAAATCCAATTTAGGTACTTCAATAGCGATGAGCGATCTTGCTTATGTCATATATACCTCAGGAACAACTGGTAAGCCTAAGGGAGTCGCTATTCCTCATAAAGGGATAGCAAATCGAGTTGATTGGATGCAACGTGAATATTTACTCAAAACGGGTGATAGAGTCCTACAAAAAACGCCGTATATTTTTGATGTATCCGTTTGGGAGTTACTCTGGGCCATATGTTATGGGGCCACACTTGTTATAGCAAAGCCAAATACACAGAATGATCCTATGTATTTAACGCAATTAATTGCAGATAAGCGTATTACGCATATGCATTTTGTGCCTTCTATGCTTGCGGCATTCAATACTTATTTGATTGAGCATCAGAAACTCTACAGTCCAACACTTCGTCATTTATTTTGTAGTGGAGAAGCTTTGTCTACTCAAGTTTGTGATCAAACTTATCAATTATCTTCAGAAAATTCTTTTGAAATTCATAATTTATATGGACCGACAGAGTGCTCAATCGATGTTAGTTATTACAAATGCCAACAAGGTGAACCCGTTACCATAGGTAAACCAATACAAAATACGAAATTACTTATTTTAGATAAGTACCATAATTTGCTTCCAGAAGGCATTGTTGGTGAATTGTATATAGCAGGCATATCTTTAGCGCGAGGATATTTAAATCAAGCGCAGTTAACCAATGATAGATTTATTCCTAGCTTATGGAGTGACAATGCTGATTATAAGTTGATGTATAAAACAGGTGATTTGGTACGTTGGTTACCTGATGGGAATATTGAGTATCTGGGTCGAAATGATTTTCAAGTAAAAATTCGAGGATATCGAATTGAACTTGCTGAAATTGAAAGCAATATATTGAGCTTCCCTCAGATTGAACAGGCAGTAGTTATTCTGGATGAGTCTAAACATTTAATCGCTTATTTTGTCTCTAAATCTACTATTTCTACCGAAGATCTTAGGGAGCATTTATCTCATTATTTATCTCAATATATGATGCCTGACAAATTCGTTGCGATTGATAAAATGCCTCTAACGCCAACAGGCAAATTAGATAGAAGGGCATTACCCAAAGTCGAGTGCTTTATTCAAGATCAATATGTGGCGCCTCGTAACCCATTAGAATCTGATCTCTGTTCTATTTGGCAAGAATTATTAGGGGTAGATAAAGTAAGTATTACGGATGATTTTTTTAGAATGGGTGGGGACTCGATATTAAGCATACAGCTTTCTACACGGCTACATCGGAAAAACATACATTGTAATGTAAAAGATATTTTTGATTATCGCACGGTTGAAAATTTAGCAGCATATATAGAATTACAAAATAATAAAATTAGTATCGTTGCTGAACAGGAAGAATTATCTGGAGATTTTGATTGGCTACCCATCCAATCATGGTTTTTCAGTTTGGTATCTAGTCAAAAAATAAAATATTATCAACATTGGAATCAAGCCTTTTTATTCAAAGTGCCTGAGTTAGATTGTCATAAATTGTTAGAAGTCATTAACGATATTATTTTACATCACGATATGTTAAGAACAATTTTCCCTGATTGGCAAAAAAGAAAGAAACAACATTACCAAACATCCATGAGCGTTCAAGCGATTAATACGCTGGATGTGAAAAACCTTAATGAAACAGAAATGACAGAGCAACTGACTCAGTGGCAAAGTCATTTTAATATTGAGCAAGGTCCTTTATGGTCTATAAGCTATCTTTACGGCTATCAAGATGGTAGCGCAAGAATTTATTTTGCATTTCATCATTTAATTGCTGATACCGTATCTTGGCGGATTATCATTGATGACATCAAAGAGATTTATTTGGGTGGTCAATTAACAAGAAAAACAAGCAGCTATCGACAATGGGTTGATTTGATAAGAGAGTATCCTAAGTTATATCCTGAAGAAATTCATTATTGGCAATCACAACGTGAAGGATTGGATAGAAGTCATCCGTTTGCTATAGCGAATGTAAAAACATATCGTAAAGTATCGCTCAACGATGAAATAACGAATAAATTATTAAACCAAGCTAATCAAGCGTATAGCACAACCATCAATGATTTGTTACTGACCGCGTTAGCTTATAGTCTTAAGTCGTGTAACAGAGAGCATACACAATACATCACGATAGAAGGCCATGGCCGAGAATCCATTAAACAATCAATAGACGTTGGGCATACTTTTGGTTGGTTTACTGTGATTTATCCAGTTCGCTTAATATTAAAGGATACATTAGGTGAAAGTTTGAAAAGCATAAAAGAGGGGTTACGTTTAATTCCTAATAAAGGGATTGGTTATGGCGCCTTTTTCAATAATGATGTAAACACTCTTGAAATGGGTGAATTTACAAATCTACCTGGAATCATGTTTAATTATCTCGGACAATTTAATACCCAGGATGGTTTCTGGCAAATAACTAATGAATATCCTGGTTTAACTTCGCATGCTGAAAATAGAGAATTATTTTTATTAACCATAAATGCGGCTGTTATCGATGGTCAAATACATTTTAATGTGACTAGCCAATTAGAAAGTGATTTGACCGATAAATTAGTAGAGCATTTTAAGAAAACTTTATTAGAAATTGTTGACCATTGTTTTGATAAATCAGAAAGAAATGAAGCAGAACATACGGTTAGTGATTTTAATACAGTAACAATTAGTCAAGAATTATTAGAAGAATTGGAATCTGATTAGGGATCAAGTATGAAAATTAGAAAAAAAATAGAAGCGATATACCCTGCTAATAGTTTGCAACAAGGGTTTATTTTTCACAGCTTAAGTCAGCCAGACGATGACGCATATCAAGTTCAGTTGCTCTTTGATTATCAACAAGCCATAAATCCTATCAATTATAAAAAAGCGTGGTTGTCATCTATAAAAACGTTTCCTGCATTAAGAACTTGTTTTAACTGGAAAGAAGATATCATTCAAGTCATATACGAAGAAGGGGATCTCGTATTTATTGAGCACGATATTTCTCATGAGGTTGATAAAAATAAAGCAATTGAGTCTATACGAATTAAAGATCGTTCCGAACCGTTTGATCTAACAAAGCCAAAGTTATTGCGAGTCTATTTGATTAAACAATCAGAAAACCTTTATACCGTTCTTAAGAGTGAACATCACGCGATTTTAGATGGGTGGAGTGTCCCAATTTTATTGAACACGGTTCATGAGTACTACAATGCTTACATGCGTCATGAGCAACCTAAAATCCAAGTGGAACGATCATATTTACATGCACAAGAATATATTGCTAAACATCAAAATAATGCCAAAGATTATTGGGATTCATTACTAAAAACATCAAAAGACGCCAATAATTTAAATGTTTTATTAGACAAGCAAATTGACTTAGATCAAGCAACGGTTGTTCATAAACCGAGAGTTGCCTATCTAAAAATTGATACAAAAAAGTATCTTGAAATACAACGATTAGCTAAGGAAGAAGGCTTAACGCTGAATGTTTTAGTGCAATACGCGTGGCACAAATTATTGCGGGTTTATACACAAGATGAACAAACGATAGTGGGGACCACGATATCAGGTCGAAGCATTCCGGTAACAGGGATAGAACATAGTGTGGGCTTATACATCAATACATTACCCTTGGTATTGGATTGGAATACTGATCGAACAGTGCGAGCGCAGTTAAATGAAATACATGCGCGTATCACCGAGATGAATAACCATTGTTATGTGAATCTTTCAAAACTACAAACGGGCGGTCGACGGTTGTTTCATAGTTTACTCGTATTTGAAAATTATCCGTTACCGGAGAATCAAGGGGGTAGCGATAAATTAGTGGCTCTCATGCGTGAATCGATAGAGAAAGTGGATTATGCCTTAGCACTGGTCGTGGTAGAGAGACAGGGGATGTTGGAACTGCGGTTGAAGTACGATGGAGAGTTATTAAGTGAAGGTCGAGCCCAAAGTTATTTAGAGACGATATCAGAGATATTGAATGGATTGTCAGAGGAGATAGAAAAGCAGGATGAAGAGTTCAGTTTATTAACAAAAGAGAAGTCTCAAGAATTAATCCATGGCTGGAACGAAGCAAGTTACACGAACGACAGAAAAGACTTGGTAAGTTTATTTGAATCACAAGCGAAAGTGCGTGGTGAAGAGAGTGCTTTATGGTGTCGAGGAGAGAGTCTGAGTTATGAGGCATTAAATAAGCGCAGTAATCAAGTGGCTCGGTATT
>JAFEDO010000022.1 GCA_018241565.1 Pseudomonadota bacterium | reverse complement strand
GCTCATTTTACGCTCAAATTCCTCATGCTTTTCTTCATATTTTTCGTGATGCATAAAGTTTAATCCCCAATTAATCCATTTTTTAATAAAATTTATACTCGCGCAGTTGAGATCAATAAATTTCTTTATAAGTACCTCTTGTATCCTGTTTCGAAGTGGTTGCATAAAAATCAAATCTGTTCGAATGGTGGTATTTCTTTATCAAATGGTTTTAAGATGCAGCTTGTTCCAGAACAATGGGGTTAGACTCCCTCCTCCCTTTTTAAAGAACCAACACGAGTTAATAAAGTTTGTGTAGCAACTAATAAATCTTTCAGTAGTCGCTCATCAATTTCAAAATATCCTTCATACTCAGCAAGATTACGGCAATCGTGACATTTCGCCATCACGCGCCAAACTTCTGGGCCCACTCCAATGGTATGAGGTAATACTTGAAATACTAAATACCGATTGCCCGATCGATATCCGTGCCAGCGTAATGCGGCAAGAGATAGTGAGTGAGCTGCATTATAAGCAAGATCAAATCGACTTTCCGCGGCAAGAGAAGGATTAGTTGCATCGTGGAGTCGTGCTTCACCGGAGTGAAGTAAACCAGAAAATTCCAGCGGATCCATGGGTTCTACTTTCAATTGCCCAATTTTTACGAGGTTATCTAAGTTTGGTAAGTTCATTCTCAGTGCCTACTAGAAAAATTTTTGGTTGTGCTACAACTTGATTTAAAAAATTATTGTTTGTTTGTATTTTGCGTTTCCATTCTGATAAGGAGTAAAACGTGGGATTAATCACTCGACCTAATTGTGTCTGTGTCTTTTCAAGTAATTTAAATAAATCTGCATAGGTTAAATTATTACTTATCAGCATTAAATCAATGTCACTGCGAGCCGTATCTTCTTGTTTTGCAATAGATCCATAGATAAAAGCGATGTGAATTTCAGAGATAACTGGTTCAAGTGCTTGTCGCAATACATCAGCCAATCCAAATGTTTTTAATATGATGCTCCGTAGTTCTGAAAATAATGGTGAGGCTTGATTTGCTTCATAATGTTTCTGATTACCAATAGATTGCACTGTGATTAACCCAGTTGCAGCTAATTTCTCAAGCTCTCGTTGAACAGCTCCCGTTCCTGAATGAGTTAAACGGATAATTTCATTAGTATGAAAGCTGCGGTCGGGTTGGCCATAGAGTAGGGTGAGTACGCATTGGCGTACTTTAGAAAAGAGCGCATTCGAAAGGCTAAGATGTGTTGTTTTCATGGTGGGTATGATAGTACCCATTATGGGTATGATCAAGTGTCAAATTTAAAAAGCTTGATGTAATCGGGTTCGTGGTGCTGCTGAGTTGATTTACTGAGTTGTTGATTTTCCGTAGCCCGGGTAGGCGTTGAGCTTTTGCAACGCGCAACCCGGGAATTCGGACCCCGGGTTACAATAGAGAAAAGTTCTTTTACGATGTCACTTGGTTAAAAAGGAATATCGTCATCGAATTGATTCATATCTGCCGTAGCTTCATGACTTGGCATTGGAGAGTGAGAAGCTGAAGCATTTGAAGAAGACGATTCAAAGTTATTGCCGAATTGACCGCCACCCGCGCCGCCGCGACTATCTAACATTTGCATATCACTGCCAACGATTTCCGTCGTATAGCGATCTTGCCCTGTATTTTTGTCTTGCCATTTACGAGTACGTAAGCTGCCTTCGACATACACTTTGCTTCCCTTACGTAAATACTCGCCAGCGATTTCAGCCAAACGATTAAAGAATACAACGCGATGCCATTCCGTACGTTCTTGTTTTTCACCGGTGGTTTTATCTTTCCAGCCTTCGGTGGTTGCAATAGAAATGGTTGCGACAGCACCACCACTAGGCATATAACGCACTTCCGGATCGTTCCCCAGGTTCCCAATTAAAATGACTTTGTTGATACCTCTAGACATAAATATCTCCCTTATATTTTTTGGACTAATGACTGAATACTAAACGCGCATATTATCGACTACTGAGTTGAAAATCCAATAAATCCTTTTCATTAAATTGGTTAGGATCAACCTTCAAATAAGCGATACCTTCCTTGGCTAAAATAATGACATCTAGCACGCCGTTTAATTGCCGTAATTTTTCAGTATATTGCTGGGTGTCTGTTGAATCGACAGCACCGATTTTTAATGTCACGGTATTCCGCGGTACGGGATTTTTCATAGGCCAAGCAATGATGAGCCACAGTAAAGCGAAAAAGGCAGAAGCAACAAATAAACTTTGCGTGTGCCCATGCCCAAGTAACCAACCGCCAAAACTTCCGCCAATAAAAATGCCAAAGAATTGAGAGCTAGAATAAATCCCCATCGCTGTTCCTTTACAAGATTGTGGCGCTTGTTTTGAAATTAAAGAGGGGAGGTGAATTTCTAAAATATTAAAACCAATAAAAAATAACAGTAAACTAATCCCTAAACCAAATAACTGATTTGTCCAATAAGCTAAACCCAGTTGCGCAAAACCCATGATGGCGATGGCACTTAAGAATAGTTTGCGAACTTTTTGTTTTTTTTCAGAGAAACGGATCAAGGGAAGTGCGACGACAAATGATCCTAATAAAATCACAAAATAAAAAATCCATTGATGAGATTCTGAAAGCCAAAAATGAGATTTTAAAGTAATGGGTAATAAAACAAATAACGCTGTCAAAATAGCGTGTTGAATCATGATGCCTAAATCAAAACGCAAAAGTTCAGGTTCCGTTAATGCCATTTTAAATAGTGTAGAAAGTTTTCCTTGAGTAGTAGAAATGGATCGTGATGGTGTGGGGATAACACCGAATAATAAACCTAAACTAAATACGGTGGAAAAAGCCATCAACCAAAAGATCCCAGAAATGCCAATCCAAGCATCCAGAATAGGCGCTACAACAATAGAAATAAAAAATGAAGCGGCAATCGAAATACCTAAAATCGCCATAGACTTCGTTCGATTTTTTTCTTGGGTTAAGTCGGCGATTAAAGCGATGACGGTACTTCCAATAGCCCCAGCGCCTTGTAAGGCACGCCCTAAAATAATGCCATAAATATGGTGTGATAATGCGGCAACCACGCTGCCTACGCCGAATAAAATCAAACCCAGTGTGATGATTTGTTTACGTCCAATCTTGTCTGACAGTAAACCAAAAGGCATTTGGAAAATCGCTTGAGTCAAACCATAGATCCCCAATGCAACACCTATATTCGTCGGGGTTGAACCTGCGAGCTCTAAGGCGTACGGGCTGAATATTGGTAGCAAAAGAAATAACCCAAATAATCGAGAAGCGAATATCAAAGCAAGGGGGATAACGGCGCGTTTTTCAAAGGTATTCATGGGTTATTAGCTTAAGTTAAAAGAGCGTGCATCTTACCAATAAAGTTTAAGGATACGTAGAAAAACTTATTCTGAATAACGTCAAAATTGCCCTATCTTTCAATTTTTAAAAGATAGGGCACCTTTGAGTGGGCACTTGTGTTTTCAAAGAGTCTCTCTCGTAGCCCGGGTAAGCGTTTTTGCTTTTCAAAACGCGCAACTCGGGATTTGAAGCCGGGTTGCGCGTTTTGAAAAGCAAAAACGCTTACCCGGGCTACAAAAATAAAAAACTCTTTTCATGAAATTACCCGAAATATCCTAGTGTATAAGCGACTTATGCCTGTTAGAATGGCCGGTTTTTCTGGATTCAGTAGGCAGGATATGGGTCAAATTATCATTCGCGGGGCTAAAACCCACAATTTAAAAAACGTCGATGTGACTATCCCGAGAGATAAGTTAATCGTGATTACTGGGTTGTCAGGCTCAGGTAAGTCGTCACTCGCGTTTGATACTTTATATGCCGAAGGGCAGCGTCGTTACGTAGAATCTTTGTCAGCGTATGCCAGACAATTTTTATCGATGATGGAAAAACCCGATGTTGAACACATCGAAGGGTTGTCTCCAGCAATTTCTATCGAGCAAAAAGCCACATCACATAATCCACGATCGACGGTGGGCACTATCACGGAAATTCACGATTATTTACGTTTGTTATTCGCACGCGTGGGAGAGCCACATTGTCCGCTGCATCATGTAGCTTTGAATGCACAAACGATCAGTCAAATGGTTGATAAAACTTTATCGTTCCCTGAAGGTACGGCATTAATGGTGTTAGCACCGGTTGTGAATGCTCGAAAAGGGGAGCATTCACAAGTGTTTGAACAATTGCGCGCACAAGGATTTATTCGAGCGCGTGTTAATGGAAAAGTGTATGAATTAGAAGAGGTTCCTAAGTTAGAACTTCGAAAAAAACATACCATTGATGTGGTTGTCGATCGTTTTAAAGTGCGTCCTGATATTCAATTGCGCTTAGCAGAATCTTTTGAAACAGCGACTCAACTCGGTGAAGGTGTTGCGAAAGTTGCTTTCATGGAAGGCAAAACACCCGATATGATTTTCTCTGCGAAATATGCTTGTCCAGAATGTGGTTATAGTTTGGCAGAATTAGAACCTCGATTATTTTCTTTTAATAATCCTGCAGGTGCTTGTAGTGAGTGCGATGGATTAGGCGTTAAACAATTTTTTGATCCGAAGCGAATTATTTACGATGAAGAAATGAGTTTGGCAGAAGGCGCTATTCGTGGTTGGGATAGACGAAACTTTTATTATTTCAGCATGCTCACGTCATTAGCAGATCATTATAAATTTAATATTGATTTACCTTTTTCAAAATTAGATAAAAAAATCCAGAAAATTATTTTATACGGTAGCTCAGGCGAAAAAATTAAATTTCATTATGTAAATACCAAAGGAAGCACCTATAGTACTCAGCATGATTTTGAAGGTGTGATTCCAAATATGGAAAGGCGCTACCAAGAGACACAATCTAATTCAGTGCGTGAAGAATTATCAAAATATCTTGCAACTCAACCTTGTCAAAGTTGCCAAGGTACTCGATTGCAAGAAGGTGCTCGAAATGTTTTGATCGATACACATAATATTTCTAGTGTTTCAGCGTTATCGATTACAGAGACCTTAGAGTTTTTTAAAAATTTGCAATTGACTGGGCAACGAGGAGAAATTGCAGGAAAAATTTTAAAAGAAATTATTGAGCGACTCACTTTTTTAGCAAATGTAGGTTTGGAATATTTAACGTTAGATCGTAGTGCAGAAACTTTATCTGGGGGTGAAGCACAACGTATTCGATTAGCCAGTCAAATTGGATCAGGTCTAATGGGTGTGATGTATATTTTGGATGAGCCTTCGATTGGATTACATCAACGCGATAATTCGAGATTATTAACAACTTTAAGACGTCTTCGAGATTTAGGTAACACAGTTATTGTGGTTGAACATGATGAAGAAGCGATTGAAAGCGCTGATCATATTATTGATATTGGTCCTGGTGCGGGTGTGCATGGAGGAGAAATCATTGCTGAAGGTAATGTCAAAAAAATTATGCAAACGCCAGGCTCCATTACAGGACAATATTTGAGTGGCAAAAAATGTATTGCAGTACCTAAAGCAAGGCGTGCTTTTAATCCGCAAAAAGTTGTGCGATTAAAAGGCGCACGTTGTAATAATCTTCAGAATGTGAAT
>JAFEDO010000229.1 GCA_018241565.1 Pseudomonadota bacterium | reverse complement strand
CATCATTGATCAACGAGAATTACAACGAGAATCACCTTCTTATACCATTGAAACTTTAAATTCTCTTCATCAAGAATTTCCTGATGCAGTCTTGTGCCTTATCTTAGGCATGGACCAATTTTCCCAATTCACGCAATGGTATCAATGGGAACAAATCTTTAATCTCACCCACATAGCACTCGCACCCAGAACAAACTACTCCACCCCATTTGTTCCACCACTAGATCTCATCTTCCAACAAAGGCATACAACCAACCCTTATGAATTCAATCAATCCTCCGCCGGCCGTATTTGGACAATCCCCATGTCAACTATTGATATCAGCTCTACCAACATTCGAGCGGCTCTCGCGAATCACGAGACTAAAATCCAACATGATTTACCCCTAAAAGTCTGGGAATACATCGTTAAAAACCAACTGTATAAAGCCTCCTAGGGGTATTGTTTTCCTTGTTTTTTCCTTGTTTTTTCCTTGTTTTTTCCTTGTTTTCTCATTTGACAATTCGAAAGAACATATCTAAGATATTATCATGGGGCGTAAATTAATCAGTTATGCTGGGGCGTTAAGAATTAACATTTTTTAAGGAGATGAGTTATGAAAAGCAATACTATGAGAGCCAGCGCTTTGTTGCTGAGCTTATTTTTAAGTGGTTTGACATCCTCTGCTTATGCCGCTTGGTATAGTTGTGACATTACGGAAGACACAGTGTTAGGTGGTGGCGACTACGTTTGCTGTCAAGGAACGGTAAGTTCGACCGACTCATCTTCACTGCAGCTTACTCTAGGCCGTCATAAAGGAGTCAAGGTAACATGCATGGCTGAGCACAGCAAAGCTTGGGGCTGGAATGGTCTCGGCAAAACTGAAGAATGTGGTGAAAAATTTTCTAACAACATTTACTATGATCATCCATATCGATGCCAAGCAAAATAAGATGAATTCGGGACCTCGCAAGATATAGCAAATGTAATTTGCTGTATCTTGTTTTGGTTTATTATCCTTGTTAAAAACCTATGTCCTATTCAAACTAATCATTGTCTCTCCCCTGGCATTTCTCGTCATAATCAGCATCCTTTTAGGTGTGTTGTTTTCCTTGTTTTTTTACTGTTTTCTTATTTGACATTTAAAAAAATATGTCTAGGATGCCGCTCTTAGGGTACGAATCAGTCGGTTATCCTATGCCATCGAAAATTAACATTTTTTGTAAGGAGACTAGTTATGAAAAGCAATACTATAAAAACCAGCGCTTTGTTGCTGAGCTTATTTTTAGGTAGTTTGACCTCGACTGCTTACGCCGGTTGGTATAATTGTGGGATCCAGGAAGGCGCAGTATTAGGTAGTGGTGACTTCGTTTGTTGTAGGGGAACAGTAGATTCAACTGATCTATCCTCACTGCAGCTCACTCAGGGAACTAATCAAGGAGTCAAAGTAACATGCATGGATAAGCACAACCCAGCTTGGGTGTGGACTTATGTAGGTTTTGAAAATGGATGTAGTGAGAACTTTTCAGGCAGCAATTGGTATGGTCACGCGTATCGATGTGAACAACAAGCAGGCCCATCATCAAAACAAGGGCAGGACCATCGAAGTAAGTGAGTTCATTCCCTTTCTCTCGTCGCGCTACTTGCATACAGAGCTAGGAGGGACCTGGAGCAGGATACGGCAAATGTAGTTTGCTGTATCTTGTTTTGGTTTGCCGCCTTTGTTAAAAAGCCATTACACTCAAACTAATCATTGTCTCCCCTAGCATTTCTCGTCATAATCAGCTCCCTTTTAAAACAGCTATATTTAGAGATTTATGAAACCGGTAGATTTAAAAAAATTGGTCGTACATACCCTAGAAGAGCAACAAGGCATTGACATTGTGGCTTTAGATGTTCGAACCCTAACTTCTATCACTGATTTTATGATCATATGTACAGGACGCTCCAATCGCCACGTGAAATCACTCGCAGACGGCGTCGTTGAAAAAGCAAAGGAGCAAGGTGTAAGAGCTCTCAGTATTGAGGGAACTGGCACTGGGGAATGGGTGTTGGTTGATTTGGTCGATGTGGTCGTTCACCTCATGCAACCCAAAGCAAGAGAGTTTTATGATTTAGAAAAATTATGGACTTCGTTTGAAAAATGAAGATCAACTTACTGGCTTTCGGCACTCACCTACCCGCATGGGTTAATGAAGGGTATCAAGAATATAGCAAACGTCTCTCACAAGACATCCGTTTAAATCTCGTCGAACTTGAAATCCCTAAACGTACTAAATCCAGCGATATTCAAAAATTAAAATTAGAAGAATCTGAAAAACTACTCAGTAAAATTCCCACCGGGAATCGAGTCGTCGCTTTAGATGAACATGGCGATGTGTGGGATACAAAAACTTTAGCCAGCAAATTACAAACCTGGCTACAAGAATCTCAAGATATTAGTTTACTCGTCGGTGGCCCAGATGGATTAGCCAAACCCTGTTTAGAAAAAGCCAACCACCTCTGGTCACTCTCTCGGCTCACTTTCCCTCATGGATTAGTCAGAGTCATTATCGCCGAACAAATCTACCGAGCATGGTCTGTCATCAAACAACATCCCTATCATCGAACCTAAATAATTAAACGTTTATAGCAGATTCGATTGAGGAAGTTCATCTTGTCCGAAGTATTGTTTAATTCCAACATCCCAAGGTAAAACAGTGATTGAGCCAATCTGTTTGGTATATTGATCGTTTGAAAAACAAATCGCTTCACATTGCTTAAAATCATCCACTAATTTTATGAAAGATCTCAAATGCTCAGCCTGCACATTAGAATTACTCTTAATTTCAATGAACAATATAGATTGACCTGGTCTCTCTACAATTAAATCTACTTCAACATCATCTTGAGTCCTGAGATAAGAGAAACGCCACTCTGGTTTAAAATACTTTGCTAATTTCAAACATTCCAAAATTATAAAATGTTCAAATGAGTCTCCATAGGCACTGGTAGCAGGTTGTAATGATATAGATAGTTGTCTTGCTAAAGCTCGAACGACACCACAATCAAAAAAATAGAATTTAGGTTTTGAACTTAAACGTTTACGAAATGAATGCTTAAATGGCTCTAAGAAAAATCCTAACAAAGTATCTTCCAAAATCTCAAAATATTCTTTCACCGTCTTATCATCAACACCTACATCACGGGCAATATTAGAGTAATTAATAATTTTCCCATTAGATTGTGCTGCCACTTCTAAAAATCGACGAAAAGGCTCCAGCTTTCGAACAAGTTGTTCAAGTCTAATTTCTTCTTGCAAATAAGTTTGTGTATAAGCTTGTAAAAAAAGTCGTTTTTCATCAGCTTCTGAAAAACTATAAATTTTAGGCAACATTCCCCAATGCAATGCTTCTTGCAATTTAAATTGATTACCTAATTCTAAATAAGAAAAAGGAAATAAATGAAATACAAAAGCACGCCCCGCTAATAAATTAGCACCTTCTTTTTTTAATTTACGAGCACTGGATCCGATCATAATAAATTTTTTATTTGTTTTCTCAATCAAGTCATGAACAACATCTAACAATTTGGGTACTTTCTGAATTTCATCAAGAACAACATGTTGAATCGTCTCTGGCAATGCTAAAACTATCGCTCGTAATTCGCCTGGATTCCTTGCAAAAATTTCTTCTTGATTAGGATCAAGTAAATCTATCCACAAAGAATTTTGTGCGTTAAATGTCTGCCTGAGTAAGGTGCTTTTCCCGGTACTTCGCGCCCCAAATAAAAAAAAGCTATAACTTAGGATTAATTTAAGTAAGCGCTTCACAACCATAGATTTCACCTCAGAATATACCGAAAATCCGGATAAAACTCCGAAATTGCACGACAAAATCGGAGTATGGTCCATTTTTGAGTATTTATCAAGTTATCTTGCCGAGATACTTCATAGCCTCCATGGCAGTTGACTATCGAACATCAACCTTCGATACTTGCGCCATTCAAAAAATATCGAACTACTCATGTATAATCGACTCAACATAAAAGATCTTCAGGCTGAAATTCACTTATTTCATAACCGATTGATCACCATATTCTTGGTCGCCGCCATTGTCATCGTTCTTTTGATTGTTCGCTTGATTTACTTGCAAGTTTTTCAACAAGATCGTTACACGACGCTGTCGACACAAAATCACTTAAACATTGTGCCCGTAGTTCCTACGCGGGGATTAATTTACGATCGCAATGGTGTATTGCTTGCAGAAAACGTTCCGGTATTCAGCTTGCAACTCATTCCTGAGCGCGTTAAAAATATCAAAAAAACCATTGAAGAACTCGGAAAAATTATTACTTTAACACCAGAAGACATTGAACAGTTTTATAAGCAGAAACAACAACAACGTGCCTTT
>JAFEDO010000228.1 GCA_018241565.1 Pseudomonadota bacterium | reverse complement strand
TGTATTTTTTTATCGGGTGATTTTGTGGCTTTCTTAAATTCATAATAAGCTTCTTTGTTTCTACCTAAGCTATTTAGCGAGTAAGCGATTTGCATGATAGTTTGGAAGTCATTAGGGTCCAGCGCGCTCGCTTTTTGAAAATAGATCAAAGATTCAGCTTCTCTTTTTTGACTTAGAAGCAAATATCCCATCTCTAATTGAACGTTACGATTCTTAGGATCTATTGAAAGAATTTTCTGTAAAATAGTTTCTGCTTGTTTGGGATTTTTAGTCTTTATGTTATAAAATTCGTTTAATAATGTGTTAACTTGCGATGTATTCGCTTGCTTATTAAGCGCGGCAGGTTTTGCTTCAGTGATACGAAAAGAAAATAAGCAAATAATTGTGAATATAATAAAAACGAATTTGGTGAACTTAATAGGGGTCTTCATGTGCATTTCACAAAGTGCCTTTCTTTTTATTCTGCTCAAATTTAGAAATAATTTTTCTTGCTATGTAACCAATAGACAATATGAAAAGAAGTATTCCGAGTAGGGTATATATCATAATTCTCATATTGATTTGATTCTGTGTTTCTAGAGTGTTAAAAAAGTGAGTGAATCCATTTTCATTAATGATGGCCACATTGCCTGATAATTTAGCTTGTGTTGCTGGATTGAGTGAAACTAATGTATTCACACTGGTGCTGAGCGCTTGTTCATCTTTACCAAAAATAATGAGTATGGCGTTATGAGTATTCCATGGAGAGTCAAACAATCCAATGAAACCATATGGATAATTACTTTCAGGGATAGGGTGTATATTTTCTTTTTGTACTAATCCAGTAGTTTTAAAATTTTCTAATGGTGTTTTCTTTACAGCAGATTGGACCATAGGATTATTCAGAACGTTACCAAATAAAATGACATTTGATTTTTTTAAAGTGTTTTTATCTAAGTGATCTACCGTTTCAAATTGTATAGAAGAAGATTTTTTCTTTAATTCAAAACTTAATTTATCCACAAGCGTAAAAAGACTAGTCTGTTCGCTAGGCGTCATTTTTTCTGGAATAACAATGATCGTATTATCATCGAAAGGTACAGGGAATAGATTCAATGGAACTTTAGGCACTCGATCGTCAAAATTTACAGTTAAGTAACTTTTACCTTCAATAACACCCCAAACTATATTGGGGTATAAAGGATCACAAAATTGCTCATTAGCAATGTGGAAACTATACACCATGTCGATAGTGTTTTTTCCCGGCAACAGAAGTTCGCCTTTAATATTTATTTTCCATAAAAAATTACGTTCGTTAGATTGAGTTAAATTGAGTGTTTCAATAGGAATATTATTAATATTCAACATTAAAAGTGATTTTGAGTTAGAAACTAAAGATGAATGATTTAAATAAATATTAAAATCGAACGAATTAGGTTTTTTGTTGTTAGGTAATAAAATATTATAAGTGATAGTATGTGTGCCACGACCTCTTGCGATTTGATCAGGATATCCTAATTCTTCAAAAATCATTTTTTGAGTATCACTTTGCTTAACTTTCTTTTTTTCAGGAGGGTTTGGAAGTAAGACATAATCGCCATACACGATCTGAGAAAAATCAGGTTGAATGAAGTTTTCCAAAGCAGTATTAATCGCGTTTTTAGTTTTGCCTGAAATTATCATAGCTTCATAGTTTGGATTCCAAGGCGATGAGACTAAGAAAATAACCCCTGTATCAGCAGGTATTTTTTCATCTTTTTCATTATGAAAAAAACCTTCTTTATCAATCTTTAATGGCATTTTGGGAAATAAATTGGATATTTGTTGCAACCAATCTGTTGTTCCCACGAAGATGAGTTCCGCTTGGTTTTTTTGTTTATCAGTTAAGTCTTTAAATAAAGCGGTGTCGATTTTAATGCCACGCCAAGATGATACGCCATTTAAGTAAGCCGATAATTTTAAAGCAGATATTAAAGTATCAGTAGTAGATTCGGGCAAAATAATCGTAGATTGATCGGTGGTTGGCCATTGTTCTCGAATGAAAGGATAAGGCAAAGAGATTAAATCAGGTTTAAAATTCTTTTGCTTATATGTGTAGGTGATCGTCGATTCATCAGAAATTTTTACCCAGTTACCAAAATCATCTAGTGGGCAGAAGACATTAGTGTTTCTAAGAGAGCTTGTGACAGTGATAGAGGGCAGTGCTCCGGGTGTAATTAATCCTTGAGGCAGTACTATTTCCCACTGGCTTATGGCCCCTTTCCCTTGAGATAAAGGAATAGTCGAGAGTGGCACACTATTACTAGAAGCTGTTAATGCGGATCCTTGAATCAAGGTTTGGGAATAATCCATTTTCAAATTTAATTTAAGCCCCAGTAAGTCCCATTGTTCAGGAACTGGTGGATAGAAAGTGTAGGTTGAATCTACACTGGAAATAACAATAGGGTTTTTGCCCAGCAATTCACCTAAAGAATAAGTAGCCGTTAAAACCGTATTTTGGTTAGTGCTGTTTAGTGAATCAGGCATTCGTTTGGTTTGATGGTTGGATGGCGCTTGATTGGTTGAGATTTGCTCTGCTTGGATCTGAAAGGAAAAGAGTAAAAGAATAAGAATCCAGTAAATAAGTGCTCGGTGCATCCCTAATCCCTTATAAAGATAAACAGTTCGGGACAACAAAGAAGGAGGACTGCAATTCCTGTGACTTTTCATCCCTTTGGGCAGGCGGAAGTTTAGCAGATTAAATTGAGGGTATGAAAGAAAATTTATCTAATTGATTTATAGTTTTTCAACCCAATTTTTTCTGAGTTGGTACAAGCATTCTAAGGCTTCTTTGGGGGTTAAATGGTCAGGATTTATTTTTGCAATTTCTGCTAATAATGGATGTGGTGTTGATGGCTTGCCTGATTTTTTAACTTCAACTTTATGATGCGTGCCCTGTTCGAGTTGTTGTAGTACTTGCTCTGCTAATTGAATCACTGGTTTTGGGAGCCCCGCAAGTTTTGCTACTTGAATACCATAACTTTGATTTGCAGGCCCTGATTCGACTCTATGTAAAAACACAATGGTATCTTCATGTTCAATGGCAGATAAATGGACGTTAGCGACACCAGGTAGCGATTCAGATAATCGAGTGAGTTCAAAGTAGTGAGTCGCAAATAAAGTCAATGATTGAATATGTTTTCCTAAATATTCTGCACAAGCGAATGCTAAAGCCATCCCATCAAACGTACTTGTCCCACGACCAATTTCATCAATCAGGACTAAGCTGTGTTCAGTCGCATTATGCAGAATGTTTGCAGTCTCTGTCATTTCAACCATAAAAGTGGAACGCCCTGAAGTTAAATCATCTGCTGCACCAATCCGGGTAAAAATTCTATCGAGTGGACCAATAACAGCTTTGGTTGCAGGCACAAAACTACCGATATGAGCAAGCAAACAAATTAATGCAGTTTGCCGCATGTAAGTGGATTTGCCACCCATATTAGGCCCCGTGATGATCAACATGCGTTGCTTTGCATCCAAGGTAATATCATTGGGTACAAATGGTTTTGTTTGAGTATGTTCAATCACAGGATGACGTCCTCCTTGAATAAATATTCCGGGAGATTCTGTTAATTCAGGTGCTTTTAATTCTAAAGTGACAGCCCGTTCTGCTAAATTTTGGATGACATCTAATTGTGATAAAGCTTTTGCAGAAGTTTGTAAACTGATCAAATCCATTTGTAATTTTTCTAAGAGTTCATCATAAAGATATTTTTCACGTGCAAGCGCCTTACTTTCAGCACTCAAAATTTTATCTTCAAATTGTTTTAATTCGGGTGTGATAAATCGTTCGACATTTTTTAAAGTTTGACGACGTTGATAATCAATCGGTATTTCTTTAATTTGCGCATGGCTTATTTCAATATAATATCCATGGACACGATTGAAACCTACTTTTAAGTTTTGCATTTTTGTGCGTTCACGTTCCCGTTGTTCTAACGCAACTAAAAATTCATTACCATGTTCACTCAATGTGCGAAGTTCATCTAATGTTTCATCATAGCCATTGGCAATCACTCCGCCATCTCGAATTAATAGGGGAGGATTCGCGATAATTG
>JAFEDO010000227.1 GCA_018241565.1 Pseudomonadota bacterium | reverse complement strand
GTCGAGGAAATGAGCGCGTTTTGTCCATGCTAACGGAGATGTTAAATCAAATTCATTGGCAGTTACAAACGAGTGCAATATATGGATTTGGAAGACTAGCACCAGTTGGAGATCAAAAAACCATTGATTTATTGATCGGTAGGTTGTCCTCCAACCAATCCTATGAACAAATACCGAGATCAGAGGATAAATTCATTATTGAAAAAGCTATCGTACGTGCATTAGTCGAATTGATACAAGAAAAAAACGAAGTATTCATTGAAGCATTGATTGTATTATTAGAAAGAGGAATAAGTTCAGAATACTTGTTTCATGCACTAGTAAAATTTCAAGTCGTTGGAAATTTGCGCGTAACCCGCTGCTTGATTAACTTAATTGGTCCAGGGGAAATGTATATATATGGTGGTGATTTTAACTTCCCCTATCAAGGTTACGATTGTGCTTTATACGTACAAACGTTAGGGTTGCTTGCTACACCAGGTGATGGAGAAGTTGTTAATCTACTGGTTAAAGTATCAGGAAAGAGTGACGATATGGTGAGCCCTTGTGCTGCTGAAGGTTTAAGTAGGATAGCAAATGCAGGTGATCCTAAAGTTATTACCGCATTAAGTGAACCCTTCGCACGATCTGCACGTAATGGCTCATTAAATAGGACAAAAGTGCACGCCAGCAGGATAGAAGCATTAGGTAAAATAGGAATTCCTGGTGTTATGAACTCAGAAAACCCTGCTTTTTTGAGCTCGCCTCCTCTTCTCATTGATCCAGATTATGCTCTTTTTATTGGAGCAGTGAACGCATTTGTTCATTTAAATTTAATAGGCGATCCACATATCCTAAAATTTTTAATTGATGTACTTGAAGATAGTGAATGCGATGAATACCGAAGCACCTCTAGAATGGAATATTACTATGGACAAGGTCGCTGTAATGATGTCGTATTTAATTTTAGAGCAAGAGCAGCTGAAGGCTTAGGGAAACTGAGTCATCCTGAAGATGAGAAAGTTGTATCAGTCTTACGTAAAACACTCAACGACAATAAAGAAGAAGTGAGAAAAAGATCGCTAGATTCTTTATGCGCTTTATCAAAAGATCCTCAAACACTTTTAGAATCATTACTCAATCATCAAGAAAAAACGGTTGTTCTATACGCTGCACATAAATTAATTCAGTTGAAACGCAGAGATAAGCAAATTATTAGTGCGCTAGAAAATATTATTTTACAAAGTGAGCTGAAACTTCAAATGCGTGCGATTGAACTATCGTTTGAATATAGACTAATTAGTAAAATCATGATTGAACAGATGCTTATTTTGCTTGAGATACATTACCCTGTTCAAAAAATTAGACTTTGTGAAATATTGATTTGCTTGGGATTTGGTTTAGATGACCGTGTTATTCATCCATTAATTGAGATAGCAAAAGAAAACACTCATCAATCAAAAGCCGAGGCTTTTCGATTGCTAGGCGAATTAGATGTGGCAAACACTTTTAAATTTTTCTTTATTCAGCATTTAAGACCTTCAGTACCTAGTGAAAATATATCGTCGGAAGTTAAAAAGCCTGTTTTTAGAAAATAGCAGTAGCGATATTCAAAGCAGGCTTTTTAACCTCCGACTTAGTAAAAAACAAACTTCCAATCTTAAAATTTATCGGAATTATTGGTTTCTTGGCGTCGCCACAGAAATTCCTATTTTTGCAGTAATCAGAAGCTGTAGCAAACAAGCAATTATCTTCGTAACATCCTATTTCGATTCATCAGATTATTAAGATTAGTCTGCGCAAGTTGGTAATGTGGATCTATGCTCAATGCTTTTCTCAACGCCTGTTCTGCAATGCTGTAATTTCCCAATTGCATTTGATAATAACCAATATTATTATGCACATTTGCGCTATTGGGATTTAGATTTACAGCCTTTTGAGCATAACTCAAAGCTTGTTGATATTGCTTAGTTTGTTCGAACTGAAATCCGATTTTAATATATAGCGTTGCTAAATTTTTTTTCGCAAGATCATAATTAGGTTCAAGTTGTAGGGCTTTACTCAATGCTTGCTCAGATAAGTTGTACTGCTTTAATTCCATCTGATAATAACCAATATTATTATATGCAACGCTACTATCAGCATTGTATTCTAACGCTTTTTTAACATATGCAATCCCTCGATCATATTGGTTTTGAGACGCAAATTCTTGGCCCATCTCTATATACAAACTGACCATATTCTTTCTTGCAAGATCGAAGTTGGAATCAAGTTGTAGAGCTTTAATTAACGCTTGCTCAGCTAACTTATATTGCTTCAATTTTAAATTGTAGTAACCGATATTATTATATGCGACGATACTACTAGCATTATGCTCTAACGCTTTTTTAGCATATGCAATCCCTCGATCATATTGGTTTTGAGACGCAAATTCTCGGCCCATCTCTATATACAAATTGACCATGTTGTTTCTCGCAAGATCGTGGTTAGGAGCAAGTTGTAAAGCTTTAATTAGTAGTTGCTCAGCCGAACTATATTGTTTCAACTCCATATTATAGTAGCCCATAAAGTTGTAATAATTGCTGATTTCATTATTATCTATTTTTGATTTATTAGGATCTTTAGACTGTTCAGATGAAAGTTCAGATAAGATAAGTTGAGTGGTAAATTCCATCAAATCAAGAAGATGATACCTTTCAAGTATCGATCCTATATAAGAGCGCTGAGTACTGTTCTTAAAAATATTTCCGATTATAAATTTCTTACAAATTCCAGAGTAAAATTTGACTTGTTCTTGCTTATTCAATTTTCTAGAAATAGCAACCAAGATTGCATTTTCTTTAAAATTTCGTGGAAATACTACAAGATTATTTTTTGCCACGTTTTCTGCATCTTGATAAGCCTTTAAGAAATTAAGAGCCCCTTTTAAGAAATCATGAGCCTCCTTAGATTGAGCTTCAAAAATCTTACCGAGCATAAAGTGCGCTTCAGAACTTGACGAATCAAGAGCAATAGATTCTTTACAGTCTTTAATGCCTAAATCAAATTCATTTTTGGTTAAATATACCTTTGCTCTTGCTAAATAAATTTCTGGATATATAATGAGCTCTCCTTCCTTCCTGTGCCTTTCAATTTCTTTTATAGAGTTCGTCAAAGTGGAATTTGATAAAGCGATAAAAGCTGATACCTCGGAATTGTTGGAAGATTCTTCAATATCAATAGCTTGATTTTGAAGGTAGTAATATGTCCACTTCCAATGTAAGTTAAGTGCTTCTAATTCATAAGGTTTTAGTTTGTCACGTATCTTAAAGTAATAATCAGAAAAATCAGTGACTGTTTTGTCGAGCGCTTTTGCGATAGGTACGTATATTTGTTGGCGATTGGACGCAGATTTTGTTGTTCTTTCCTGCATTCTACGAGTTAAGAACAATTGTATTTCATTGGGGTTAGAGATTTCTGATACGATTTTTTCACTTTCTTGATTTAGAATAAAACTGTATGAACCATTTCTTCCTTGTCTAGCTGTTCTTCCAATAGCTTGAGCTTTAACTCTCTCATTCAATGGATAAAAAGTTAAAATAACATGCATTCCACCATTTTTTTCTGCTTCCTCAGATGGTTTTATGTCAGTACCTCGTCCAGCGATATTAGTAGCAATCGTAATAGCTTTTGGTCTTCCTGATTGACTAAGAACTTCTTCTGTACTCATTTTTTGTCTGCCATTCAAAAGCAAAGCAAACTTATTCTCAAAAAATGGAAAAATAGCAAGAGTATCTCGAATTGATTTAAATAGAATTAATACGCATCTGTTTTGCTGAACAACTTCCTCAGCCTCTTTAATAATCGCATCGAACCATAGCGCTTGACTTGGTAAAACGCGTATAGGTCGTTCTTGAAGAGTCCCTTTTTTATGAACCGGCACGTCAAAACAATTTAATGCATAAAGATTCTTGATTTCACTTCGTTCGGTTTGATCGCCTAAAGTTCCGCTTAATCCAAAAACCGTTTTATAAAAATTGAAATAAGTAAGATGTGAAATTTGACCGCTATCCAAGAAACCAATATTGGGATCAAGATTATTTTTTACCTCTAATAATTGATGCCCCCCTCGTTGAAGATACATATTGTTATGAATCTCGCCAGTATGCTCATAATCAACAAGGTGTAAATTATTATTCGGTTTGATGACAAAATTAATATTAATTTTATACTTAAAAACATTTTTTGCCGTACGTAGCCAATAATTTAAATTTTTAAGAATAAACTGCTGAACAAATGTAGAAGATTGAAAAAAAGCAGGTTCAAATGAGATTTTTCGGTTTAAATTTTCAAGAGAACTATCTTCTTGTTCTTTTAAAAACTTAAGTAAAAACACATATATCCACGAAACTTTTAAGAAAATTTCATCAGAATGCATTATCCGAGTATTAAACGATGTCCTATCAATAAATAAGCTATCAACCTCATCAACCAATAGGGCATCAAAACTGCGGTTTCCTCTTGGCTTATTTTTTTCAAACAATCCAGAGAGATAAGCAAATTCAAAATTCAAAGGTGTACCATAAACAATATTTGCAGCATAACAAGTCTCAAAAGTTTGAGAAGCTTTACAATTATGAGTTACGCTTAAACCAAACATATTAAAAAAAACTCTCATTTCTTCAACATCTCTTATCGCAAGATTCTCAGAAGTCGTAACAATGTCAACGCGCTTCCCTAATACACCTAAATAAGCTGCGAGAGTCGCTACGATAATTGATTTTCCTTGGCCAGTTTTTACTTGGGCTAAAACACCTTTTCCTTCTTTGTTAGTTAAAAACACAATCACTACGAAATATTGAATATTAAAAGGATAGTACCCTTTATTAAGAAATATGGCTTGTCTAGCATATGCCAAAAATTGAATCAATAATTCTTCGTTTGGAATCGAAGAGACTCTGAATGTTTTGAAGAAAGTTGAGATTTCTGATGCATTAAGCTTATTGAGGCGATTCTTATTGAAGAATGAAAGAACTTTTTGATATATAATTGAGACCTCACTTAAAACACTTTCAGAAATTGGAAACTGTTGGTCACGAAAATCCTTTATTACTTCATTAATATCTCTTTCTGGATTCTTTGCCATGAAAGCACGTTGTAGCAAATTACTGAGTTGTTCGCTCCAAACATTTACTTCATTCTTTTTTAATATATCAAGGACTTCTTTCGTCGTCGAAAAATTATCTTTTTCGAGTTTTTCAATCATGAGCATGTCTTTTATAAGACCATTGATAAACGTAATATCGTAATTTCCTTTTTTATCTTTAATTACTTGGAGAATATTTGCAACAAAGTCTTCATCATATAATTCTCGCAAATTTTCTAATTCCAGCAGAAAACTATGAGCCTTTTCACGTGAAAACCAGGTTTTAGAAATACAGTGAGCTATAAGAAGCTTCGCGTTTTCAGAAAACACCTGATTGCTATAAATATTTTTTAAGGAAATAGTATATTGAGGTTCATAAAATAATTTATATTCTTGTAACTGAGAAATCCATTCAATTGGTAATGAAAAATAATTAGCGAGATATTTTATGATATTAGAATCATTACAAGGAAATAGTTTTTTAACAAAAAATTCTTGTCTTGCATAATTGTTAATTATAAGAAATATCCAAATTTTTAATTTATTTCCATCAAAAGTTACAAAATCAATGGAGTTTCTTAAAAGCTCTACATTAGATGCATTGAGTGATAAAGTTTGAAATATTTTAAGTAAAAGAGATTTAATATCTTTTTCAAAAAAAATAGCCAGGAAATGTTGTAATATTATTTGCGTAGATCTGGACGGTTGAGTAGTATTGCCTTTTAATTTTACGATTGTTTTCTCAAGTATTGTCTCCAGTAATAAAGAAAAATCGTTAGAATAATTTTCTTTAATGTAGAGTAATAGATGTATGTAAAAATTTTCTGAGTCTCCTTTTAAATTATCTTCTACAACAGTGGTTAACTTTACTAAGTTTTCACGAGTAGATATTTCCAAAAGAATGTTAGGTAAGTATGAAAATAAAATATTTTGGTCCGAGATACTGTTGTATAAAGAAACATATGATAAGAATACATCAACAGTCATATGCCTATCCAGTATTAGCGGTATTTCTGAGTTCATCCCATAATATGTACTAATCCGTTCACAGACTACATTTTCAGATTCTAGAAAAAAACTTTTCATTAATGGAGTGTTTTCTTTTTTCTTATATTTTTCCAACGATTCTTTTATCATCATTTTAGTACTTTCAGAGAGTAACTTTTTACTAAGCATTAAGAGTGACTCATACGTCAGTTTTCTTACAAATAAATAATCGTTATCTTTGTCTGAGCGAGGAGCTGAATATTCCAAAAAACTAATTAAACCTTGAGCTTTAGATTTCCCAAGCAACGATTTCAGTAAACTATCAGTATTTGTATGGATACACAGATTTGTTAATGTTTCCACCAAAAAAAATGACAGTTTTGAGTCAGTATTAATTTTTTTTACCAATTCAAGCATTAATTCAATATTATTTGAATCTGTATTAGCATCGGCAGAAAATGCTTGAAAAATTAAAAATTGATGAAGAAATTCAGGAGATGCAAAACTTCCAACTGTAGGAAATTTAGTTTTCATTGTTTTTACAGCGGTAGCAAACTGTTTGCTGGTCAGAGGTAAACCATCCCTCAGCGTATTAACTAAAGAACGAACAAAGAATACGTCTTTACTAATCATTTCACTAATAGCTTGAATTAAAATAACCTCATTTCTGCATGGAATATCGAAACTTCTCATTGATGACTCCAGATCTCTAATAATAGACTCAATCTTTTGATAATCAGACGGATCATGAGTCATTTCTCCAAATAGTAGATGTATAGTTAGAATTTTTCTTAAGATTTTTACGAAGGAATAAACGATCTCTTGAGAACAAGATAAGATCTGACGGTTGCACAATCCAGCGCATAATTTAATGAGATCGAATTCAAATTTAAGTGATGGCATATTGAAAATAATAGTTTGCAGATTTGCTAACGTAGATGAAATACTAGACTCATTGGATCCAGAAAATCTGCTCTGTAAAATAACTAGTGTACTTACAAATTGTTGAGAAGTTATCTCATTGATTTTTGAAATGATAATTTTATTTTCAATTGAAGCACTACCACTTACATATGGCGGCTGGTTGTTTTTTTGACTGTTTCTATGATTACCTAACATAATGCAATCCTCCTAAGCTTAATTGTGGTTCCATTGCAACTATCTTTATTGTTCATCGAAAATCATAATTGCATTTTTCCCTAAACGATTCAAAATCCAGAATAACTTTATTTATCTCGTACCTCTGAATATATTTTTTCACTAGGCTTTCTACCGAACCTGATTCAATATAAATTTGTTGCCAAGTAAATCCAAGCTCTGAATATAAACGACCGACTAGTTGATTTGCTTGCTTTTCATAGCAATCAGCTAATGCTAAAACTGAATTCACGTGTAAGCTATACGAAGAGAGGTAAAGCCTTATACGATTAACGCTTTCGAATGACGAGTACGCCAAACATCACACATCGGGAAAACAATTGAATTCTTATAATATCCGACATTTTCTTTAAGAGTTAACAAATCGTTTAAGAATTCACTAAAAACTAACAGGCCTTTTTGGCTTTCACTTTCATGAAAAGAATTCATATAGCAAGACTTCCCTGTATTTCTGTAGAAAAAAATCCTCTTAATTTCTGAGATCAAAAATTACTAGTACATCATCTACTGCTTTAACAGTAACACACAATATATAAAATCCGACATATCATCACCGTAACACTGACTTTCCTAAAATTCAAACCATTTTTACCCATAATTTCCTCATTAATCCGTTTTTCACACATGCTCAAATATTTTTCAAATTTACTTTGGCCAATAACTTTTTCTCTCTTCTTTAAGAGGTTTCTCGGAAACAAAATCACTATCTGTAATTACATCCATTTTTCCTACTACTAACGATCTCGCTTATCATTAGCATCTATGCCACCGTTTGTGTTTAAGCATTTAATCGTTCATAACACGTACAATTTAAGGGAATTACAGTTGTCGGCAATTATGCATCCAATTGAAGTTACTGGATTTTTCACAGAGATGTTATAGTAAACCAACCTGCAGCAAATCATGAGGAACTCTTAAAATTAAAACCACGCTCAACTGATTGAGCGTGGCTTTTCGAATGGTTATTTTTTTCCATAACGCAATTCGTACCCTTGAGATAGCGGCATCGTATTTGGAGTATTCTCTATTCCCGGAAATGGAGGAAGCTGTGGCAACGGTGAAGGATATGGTGATCCTTGAGCAGATTGCGGCGATTGATAAGGATATGGCGTCAACTGAATAGGTTGCTGTCCCATCGAAGATCGCGGCAACGGAGGTGATAGTGGCGACTGCTGAGGAAATAGTGGCTGAGATGGCTGCATC
>JAFEDO010000226.1 GCA_018241565.1 Pseudomonadota bacterium | reverse complement strand
AGTAGAAAATTTGTTACTTTCTGAAAACAGGTCTGCTTTTTTCAATGAGGTGAGCATATGAATTTCGAAAACAAATTAGTGGCGGTTTTGAATAAAGATATTGAACATGGGGTTGTTATGAATGCACTTGCGCACATGACGATTGGACTTGGTGCCGAAGTAGGGAAAGAACTTTTGCAATTGGATCATTATGTGGATGCTAATCAAAACACCTATCCAAATATTTCAAAGATCCCTTTCATTATTTTAAGAGCTAAATCAAATGAAATTCGAAAAACAGTGGTTGCTGCTCGTGAGCATTCTATTCAACACGGAATTTTTGTGAACACTATGACGGTGGGTACTTATGTCGAACAATTAGAAAGAACAAAATTAAGTCCAGAAGAATCTTTAATATATTATGGCTGCGTCTTGTTTGGTGCTTGGGATAAAGTCAGCGAAATAACCCGTAAGTTTTCTTTGTGGAAGTAAAAGAAAATCATAAATGGCGCAAATAGATTTATATAGATAGAGGGGTATTATTTCTTAGAGGTTCCTAAGTTGTAGCTCGTAGTTATTTGAGACTCGGCATGAAACCTAGCGCGTTCATCTAATTGGGTCAGCATTTGAGGGTCATTATCCCATTTCTTAGAGTTAATTAAAGCTTCACAATTGGGGGCACTTATCAAAGCTATTGCAAGAATAAATTCTGAAGAATAACGGGTTGTAAAGTCTGATCGCTTCAATGCCTCGATGAGCAGGTCAGGGTATTTCGTAAATAGGAATTTTTGCGTGGCAAGGTCACAACTCAGCAGCGAGTTCAGATCGGGTTCTTGGGTAGGATTGGGTTTTGGAGCTTTTATTCCGAACATAGCATTATCACCACAGCCTTTAAAATTGGGGCCAGTATCGCGAACAATATAACGTTTAGACTTCATAACTACTACCTCACCTTAACAGGGGCTCATTCTACCATAATTTTATTTTTTCATGCCAAATATCTGTTCATTTGTACCTGGATTAATCATCGGTCGTAAGCCTTCTGGAGACATTGTGCTTGAATTTGATAAGCCATCAAGGTTGATTGTTACACCAGAAGTAGTGGCTTTATATGAAACTTCTCCATAGTTAGGTACTCTTGCTTCACGTAGTGTTTAGCATGCTGTTATTTGTTGAGCCAGTAATTCAAATTGTTTTACTATTCCTTCTATTTCTTCAAAAGACGGGCTTGAATTTTCAAGTGTTAATGGCTGCTCTGCCAGTTTTGCTAGCTCAGTTTTTAGTTCAATCTCACCATTTTGAAGACGAATTTGCTGTTCTGTTTCAACTTCCAAAGCCCCTGTATCATTGTTAAATCTGATGGAACCAGTATAAGCAGACAAGTTAACATTAGGTATTCCACGCCATAATTTGTTGAGTGATTCTAAAAATCGATAAGCAAAGCATTGCTTAAAATCAAGCGTATCTTTGAAAAGAATATGGTCTATATCATATTGCCTTGTTCTTGAAGCATAGCAGATAGATAAAGTCATATTCATGGGATCATCCAAGGATAACGAGCCGGCGTTAAAATAGGCATTTAAAAATGCAGCTAATTGATCATAGCGAAAGAGTAGCTCATATTCCCTAGGGTTTTTATTACAGTAACAGTGGTCAGTATCTTCTTTAACGCCATGAGCGGCAATTATAATTTTTTGATATAAGCTAGTATCAACCGTTTTTTTAGAATCAAAGGTTGTGTCCTCTGGGCTACGTATAAAAGACTTTGCTTCAGCTAGAAGTTGAATTAAGTCCACCTGGGTATCGGGAACTTTCCGTAATGCTTCAGCACTTTGGGTACCCAAATAGTGACTATCCGCAATGTTAACCAATAAAATTCGCATGCCAGACCTATGTATTTATTATACAGCCATGTGAGTATAGCATAATAATTGTTCTATTATTGCGGATGTTGCCTTATTTTCTTAGCTTATTAACCTCTTGAATAGCCCGCCATACTTGAATCAAATTTTTAATAAAAAACAAAATATTTGATTCAATTGACTCAAAATACAGTGTTGAGTCAATTCTTGAGTCAAACGAGTAAATATAACTTATTGTTTTTAAATGAATTTTTTAAATTTGATCAGTTGAGTCAGTCAATTGAATCAAATTTTTAGATGAACAACTAAGAAATATTTGGAAAAACTAACTGAACAGTAGCCCCTTGTTTTTCTACACTTTCAATTTGAATTGACCCGCCGTGTAATTCCATAATCTGTTTCACAATAGGTAAGCCAAGACCGCTGCCTTGCTCATAGAAGGTTTTTGCATTAGGCGCGCGAAAAAAATCTTCAAATATTTGTTCATGATATTCTTTGGGAATACCAATGCCTGTATCAGAAATATTAATTTGTATCGATCGATCTTGTTTTATAGAAAGACTAATCGACACTTTTCCTCCATTAGGTGTGTAGTTGATAGCATTAGCCAGAAGATTACTTATGACGCGATGAAATAGAACAGTGTCTGCTGTTAAAAAACAAGAAATACCAGAGAGGTTCAATTCTATATTTTTTTCTTTTGCAAGAGCACTGTATAGATTCAGAATATTTTTTAATTCGGACATAACTTCTATTTTTGATAAATTTAAGCAAGTTTCTGAGTGGTTAGTATTCGCTAAAAACAAAACGCCATTCATGATTTCTGTTAAGCGTTTTAATTCTTCTAAACTAGAGTCTACCAATTTTTCATAATAGGCAATGTCACGAGGGCGTGTTCGAGCTACTTCAGCTTCGAGCATTAAACTTGCAACAGGGGTTCGTAATTCATGAGCCAATTCACTTGTACTTTTATTTAAGCGCTTAAATGCATTTTCAATTCGAGAGAGCATTTTATTGAACGCTTGACCAACCGATAATAATTCTTGTGGCCAGTCACTGACATTAATACGTTGGTTGAGTTGATCAAGACGAACGTTTTCTGCTGTATTTGCTAAAACAAATAAAGGTTTTAACCCTCGGGAAGTAACAAGTCGACCCAACAATGCTGAAATAATAAATACACCCAAGATGAGCAAAGCAATATGCCAATGATATAGAGAAATTAATTGATTGGGATATGCAAGATCGAGTGCAATTTGAATCGTGCCATTTTTTTGAGTTTTATGATTGAGTACGAGAGGCGCAGTCACTAATAGATACGTTTTTTTATCAATCGCTTTTTGAGTCATCATTGATTCTTGCCAATTTGGAGTTGCAAGAGGAAATTTTAAATGTTGTACGGATTTTGGCATGGTAGAAGTTCGTTTTAATAAATGCCCTTCTGAATCAAAAATTTGAACATAATATCGATAAGATGCTTTTTTTAATGCATGAGGAATGGCATTGATTTCAGAATTCGCTGCTGACAAATCCCCGTGTCTTTCATCTAATAAACTTTGAATGAGATAAACTTCATCGATTAAATATTTTTCCTCAAAATCAAACATGCTGAGGTTTAGATCTTCATATAAGAAAAGCCCAATAATAATAAGGGCAGTTAAGCTAACTAACATATATGAAATAGTTAATCGGGAGGAAATAGAGTTCTTAAATCGGGATATCCTTTCAACGTTCTTCAAAAACATATCCTGAGCCTCGAATGGTGTGAATTAGTTTTTTAGAGAAATTATCATCTAATTTTTGCCGTAATCTTAGTACAGCCATATCAATTACATTGCTATCGCAATCTAAATTAATATCCCATACTTGTTCCATAATATAGGTGCGTGACAATACTTCACTTTGGTGTCGAGCAAACAGACAAAGTAAATTAAATTCTTTTGAAGTGAGTTGAATGGTGGTGTCGCCTCTTTTGACTTTATGTTTCAAAAAATCAATTTGCAAATCAGCTAATTGAAAAAGAGGTTCTTCAGTAACATGTCCTCGTCTCAAGAGTGAGCGAACGCGAGCGAGTAGTTCTGAAAAGGCGAATGGTTTCACAAGATAATCATCTGCTCCCAATTCTAAGCCTTTCACTCGATCCTCTACTTTATCTTTAGCGGTTAATAATAAGATCCGTAAATCTTTTTTTATTTCACGAAGCCTTCTTAATACCTCTATGCCATCTAGAATAGGCAGCATAATATCTAAAATAATTAAATCGAACGCTATTGTTTTCGCTTGAAATAAGCCATCTTGCCCATCATGAGAGACAGAGACTGTGTAGCCATTCTCAGTCAGCCCTTGTTGTAACTGGGTCGCAATTTTCTTTTCATCTTCCACAATTAAAATTCGCATTTGCTCGTCTCATCAAATCGAATAAAAAACATTATAAAGCCACTATCTTACATAAAAATAACGAATAAATAACAATTTTGTTCGTTTTTACTCTTTAAGCCCTAAATACAAGAGTTTTATGCATAGCTGAAAAGATAACAAAATTGTTATT
>JAFEDO010000225.1 GCA_018241565.1 Pseudomonadota bacterium | reverse complement strand
AGTTTGTTTTTCCTTAAGTGCATTTTGATATGTAGTGAGCTGATATAGGAAAATATTAAAAATATAAGTAGTAGTTTCGCTATAGGATTCGGATTTGTTAAAAAATAAAAGAGTTTTAGGATTCTTTAGTTTTTTTATTGTATTAACTAATCGTGTAAGACTATCTTTTAGGCTTTTTGAAGGAATATTGATATCAGGAGGTAATGATAGACTTCGAGACGCAATTTCTTGCTTTAATGCTTCATCAGAAATTTGATCTAAATGCCATTTTGATAGATAAATTTTATCTTCGCTGTCATAAAGCTTAGCGAGCATAAAATGAGTGAGTGCCGTATCTGACGCGGAAAGTGTTTTTACGTTAAGAATGCTTTGCAAATAAAAAATAGTTTTATACCATGGTTTTCCACTTTGATTTATTTCGATATCTTTTAGAATGTTTGTTAAATAATGTTTTTCTTTTTCGGTAGAGTTTTCTATGATAGTGAATAAATCACTAAATTCTTTTTCAGATAAAGTAAAATCTATCTGATTATAACTTTTTATTAAAATTTCAGATGCAGTTTCTGCATCAATGAGACTAAAATCTTTTCTAAAGAATTCCATGGCAGTATTAAAATGACCTTTGTTGGGGTAGGATTCAGGGACTTTAAGTAAAAAGAATTTGCCTAGATAAAAACTAGCATACTTTGTTTCTTGTGAAGGGGTTGAGTTTCCGACTGCTGCACGAGCTAAATTTCCATATGCTTCTTTATTGTCCTTTAATGCCGCTCGAAAATATAATTCACATACTTTTTTGCTGAGACCTTCTTTGCTCGCGTACAGTTCAGCATGCTTAAGCATAGTATCTGCATCACTTAGTAAAATAGCTTCTTCATACTCATCAATCAGAGGGCATTTTGCGGGAGCTAGATGTAGTTCTAATCTCATGATAATACTCAAACTATGGTTCGCATATTTTTTCCATGATTGTTGAATAATATTCATAATAGAAGTGAGAGCTGTCTCTGAAGGACTTGCTATGCTCTCTAAAAGCATGTTGGTTTCGCGTGGAGATAAAAGTGATGTTTCTAGCTTTTGGTTTTCTAATAGAATTTTAAATGCAGTTTCTGAGTCGATGAGACTAAAATTTTTTCTAAATAATTCCACAGCATAATTAAAATTAGGTTTAATAATGCCCGGGATTTCACTCAGATATGCTTTTCCTAAATAAAAACGAGTATATTTATTATTTTCTTTTTCTGCCAAAAAAGTCAGTTTTTTTAATGCTATTTCATCACCCTGCGAGATCGCTTGAAAATATTGTTCACTTAGTTTTTGATAGTCTATACCATCGAGGAGGATGATTTGTTTAATCAGTTTGTCGGCTTCAGGATAATTTTCCTCTTTTTCACATATCAAAGCACGATAATACATGGCAAATGGGTCACCAAGACTAATGGCTTGCTTCAGGAGTTCAGCGTCTTCACACATTTTAGTAGGTAATGCAAGAATTCGACTTTGTTGTGTTTCAGAAATTTGGTTGCCAACAAGATAAGTTGATATGTTCTGAAGAGCCGAAGTTTCTCGTTTTTCAATATAAGCTTTTACAAGTTCCTGAAATTTTTGCCCAAACATGTCATCGAATTTCTCAATCAAAGAGCAAGTCTTGGGAAACAAATGTTGTTTTAAATTTGTGATAATGAACCACACGGAAAATTCATTTCCTTTCCATGATTGCTCAATGATATTTATAATGAAGATTAGTTCTAGTGCTGAAAGATTTTCTATTTTCTTTAAGAGTATTTTAGTTTCATCTAAAGATAAAAGAGGGATGTCTAGCTTTTGATTTTCTAATAGCATTTTAAATGCAGTTTCTGGATCAATAAGGCCGTAGTTTTTTCTGAATGATTCTACGGCTTTGCTAAAGTTAGGTTCAATGAAGCCGGGAGCGCCAAATAAGTATAGCTTGGTTAGATAATAAGAGGCATATGTAAAACGATCTAGGTTTTTGAAGGCTTCTTTGCTGCCATGTAATATGGCTTCATAATATAAGTCAGTTGCTTTTTGATGATCAAGACCAGTTTCTCCCCATCCGTTTTCATACATCCAAGCACGGGCATTCATAGCATCTGGATTTAATTTTATAGCGGGGTCAAGGGCATTAATGGCTTCTTTATATTTTTTTTGATGTAAATAAACTCTGCCTTTAAGATATGAAATATTTAACTCATCAGCGGTTTCACAAGTGCCAGTAGACAATGCAAGAATACGGTTTTGTTGTTCTAAAGAAACTTGTTCATTATCAAAATAGCTTGATATTTTCTGTGCGATAGATTCTTCTTGTTTTCCAATATAAGCTCTTATAAGTTCTTGAAATTTTTGGTCAAAGATAGTATCGAAAAAATTAAACAATCTATCAAACGTAGACTGCATGAAAGGTTTGGAAGATAAAAGGTTTTTTAAACTTTTGATAAGTAAAAAAATGGAACCTTCATGTTGTCTCCATGATTGCTCCATAATATTTCTAATAGAGTTTAATTGGGTTTCCGGAAGATATGCTATCTTCATTATGAGATTTTGATCTTCATGTGAAGATAAAATCGATTTTTTTAGTTTTTTATTTTCTAATAGTATTTTAAATGCAGTTTCTGGATCCTGGATAAGGTAAAAGTTTTTTCTGAATAATTCCATGGCTTTACTAAAATCAGGATCGACGAGACCAGTAACTCCGAATAGATACACTTTGCCTAGATGAAAGCAGGCATCCCCTTCTTCTGCTAAAGAAGTTAGTTTTTCTAAGGCTTCTTTATTACCCTTTAATGTCGCTCGAAAACATAATTCACTTGCTTTTTGGAGATCTTTTTGAGTTCTCCATCTATTTATATATATCAAAGCACGAAAATACATGGCATATGCATCGTCTAAGAGAATAGCTTTTTCAAATAGCACTATGGCTTTAGCGTAATTTGGGGGTCCACCAAAACCTTTCATGTGCAGGTAACCACGACGAGTCATGGCGTATCCAAGGCCTGATAGAATAGCTTTTTCAGAGAGTTCTATGGCTCGAGGGTAATCCTTGTCTCCGCCTAGACCCTCCATGTGCATGGAAGCACGATTGCACATGGCATATGCATTGCCTAAGTCACTGGCTTTCTCAAAACCCTCTATAGCTTTGGACTCATCTTTATCTCCGCCGATACCATGCTCATACATGTAAGCACGATTGTTTATGGCCATTGAATTACCTCGCTCAATGGCATCATTGAGGAGTCTAAAGGCTTCAGAGAGATTTGTATCTCCGCCAATACCATTCTCATACATGTCAGCACGACTGACCATGGCACCTGAATGTTTTAATGCACTAGCTGATTGAAGGGCTGGAATAGCGAGCTCGTATTTCTTTTGTTTTAAATAAACTTCACCTTGAAGGTATAAGATATTTGACTTTTCTGGTTCAGAGACATCGTTAGTAGACAGCGCAAGAATTCGATTTTGGTGTTCCTCAGAAATTTGATGATTGCTAAAATAGATTGATATTTTCTGAGAGATTGCATTTTTCTCTGAGATTGGATCTTCTGGTGTTTTGATATAAGCATCTATAGTTTCTTGAATTTTTCGATCAAAAATAGAATTGAATTTCTCAATCAGAGGACATGTTTTTGGAGACAGATGTTGTTTTAAATTCGCGATAACAAACCAAATGGGATACTCATCTTTTTCCCATGATTGCTCAATAATATTGATGATAGGAGATATTTCTGTTGTTTCCCATTGTCCTCTCTTAATTATGACAGGAGAAATATTTGCTACTTTATTTAAAAGTGTTTTAGCTTCCTCTGAAGATAAAAAGGGTTCTTCCAGTTTTTGATCTTCTAATAGAATTTTAAATGCAGTTTCTGGATCAATGAGGTCAAAGCTTTTTCTGAATAATTCCATAGCTTTGAAAGGGTTTGCTTCAATTTTGAAAAAATCTGTTCCAGTAAAGTAGGGAACTCCATACAGGTATACTTTGCCTAAATAAAAACAGGCGTGCGGTTCTATTTCTGCTAAAGAAATTAGCATTTCTAATGCTTTTTTACGCCCCTTTAAGGTTGCACGAAAACATAATTCACTCGCTTTTTGAAGATCTCTTTTAGTTCCCCATCCATTTATGTACATCACAGCGCGACAGCGCATGGCATCTGGGTTGCCTAAGAAAATGGCTTTTTCAAGGAGTGCTTTGGCTTTCGGGTAATTTTTGTTTCCACCAAGACCCTCCATGTGCATGTGGGCACGAAGAGTTATGCAGGATGAATGGCCTAATAGCATACCTCGTTCAGAGAGTTCCATGATTCGAGAGAGATTTTTGTTTTCGCCAGGAGCATTCAAGAGCATGTACGCAAGATTATACATGGCATGCGGATTGTCTAAGTCAATGGCTTTCTCAAAGCCCTTTATAGCGTTAGACTTCTCTTCCTCTCCGCCAAGGCCTTTCTTATACATGTAAGCACGATTGTTTATGGCCATTGAATAACCTAGCTTAATGGGATCATCAAGGAGCTTAAAGGCTTCAGAGGAATTTCTCTCTCCGCCAAAGCCATTCTGATGCATGTGAGCACGTGCAGTCATGGCTCCTGAATGTTTTAATGCAATGGCTTGTTGAAGAGTTGTAATGGCTAAATCATATTTCTTTTGATGTAAATAAACTCTGCCTTGAAGGTATAAGATATTTGACTTTTCTGATTCAGTAACCTCATGAGTAGACAGCGCAAGAACTTTCTTTTGTTGTCCCTCAGAAATTTGATTATTTTTAAAATAGATTTCTATTTTATGAGAGATTGCATTTTTCTTTGAGATTGGATCTTCTAGTGTTTGGATATAAGCATCCACGAGATCTTGAAATTTTTGATCGAAGATAGTCTTGAATTCCTCAATCAGATCACATGTGTCGGGGTGCTCATATTGTTTTAAATTCGCGATAACGAACCAAATGGGATACTCATCTTTTTCCCATGCTTGTTTAATGATATCTAGGATAAAGGCTAGTGTTGGTTTTGAAAATTCATTTAATCCACTTAATTTACCTAAGAGTGTTTTAGCTTCCTCTGAAGATAGAAAGTGTTCTTCTGACTTTTGATTTTCTAATAGAATTTTAAATGCATCTTCTGGATCAGCCCAGATAAAGTTATTTTCAAATAATTTCATAGCTTGATTAAAATCAGGTTCCACAGTGCCAGGAATACCATGCAGGTACACTTTGCCTAAATAAGCACGCTTAGATTCATTGTCTGTTTGTGCTAAAAAAAGAAGAGTGGAGTTGTTGAATGTTTCTGGCTGACTATTTAGCCTGGTTACACTAACAGGATTTACTTCTTGATGTCTTTGAACGAGCATGGCATCGAATTTATCAATCAGGGAATATCTTTTGGAAGGTAGAATATTTTTTATCTCTCTGAAAGCCGCACAAAAAGAAAATACATCAGATATTGTATAGTTATTTTCAAAAGCTCTCAGAATGTAAGTTTCTTCTTCCTGTGAAAGCTTTTCTATACTAGATAATATGTATTGAATCTCCCCAGTATGAGTCCAGGTTCGGTGATAAAGATTCACCAGCAAAGCCTCAAGTTTTACGTTATAAGTGGGCATAGATTTAAACCCCAATATGCATTGAATGTTGGCTATTATAAGTCAGAATCCTTAAGGTTTTCTTAAGGCAGATCTTCAGTATAACCGCTGATTTATTCTGAATAAGAGTGAGGTTTAGGCTCTACAGCGATGAAGTTTGGGCAGGTTTTTCTTTTGGAAACGCGACTTCAACTTCTAAACCGATACCATTAATAGGCGTGCCTAAGGTTACTTCAGCGTGGTGCAATTTGGCGATCTGCTTCACGATGGCAAGCCCCAATCCGCTGCCTGGGCTTTGATTACCAAGTACTCTAAAGAATCGTTCAAACACTCTTGCACGTAATTCTGCGGGGATCCCAGGGCCATTATCAATGACTCGTAAAATGACATACTCAGAATTTTCATCAATCACCACACGCACGAAACCAGATTCAGGAGTATATCGAATCGCATTGTCGACTAAGTTACGGATGAGAATACTGAGAGCAGTCGCATTGCCATAAACCGTGAGATCTTCATTTTCAGCAATCAATTCAATATCAATTTGTTTATCGAGTGCGGTTGGTGCTAAACGAGCAATGACTTCTGCAGATAGTTTAGCAATATTCACTTCAGAGGAATCATCGATATGAGAAGCTTCTGGTACTAAACGACTGAGTGTTAATAATTGTTGAACGATGTGAGTACTGCGATCAACGCTCGCAATCACATTTTGTAATGCAATTTCACGTTCTTTTAAATCTTCTGTTTTTAATGCGACTTGCGCTTGCGTTTTTAAAGCAGCCAAGGGTGTACGTAATTCATGTGCGGCATCTGACGCAAATCTTTTTTCACGTTCTAGTGCTTGTTGTAAACGATGGAAGAGCATATTGATTTCATCGACCACAGGTTTAATTTCTGCAGGTACACCTCGTATATTCACGGGTTCTAGATAGCTGGGTGCTCGGTTAGAAACTTCTTTAGCAACGCGATTCAAGCTGCTGAGACCTCGCCCAATGATGATCCAAATTAATAACCCAGAGAGCGGGAAAGTAAATAGAGTAATATAGATATCGTCTTTCGCAATCAGCTTGCCCAGTTGTTCACGAGTTTCATGGCGTTCCGCGAGCGCTGTGTTAATGCCAGTTTTTTTGTTATGGATCGCAAAGACACGCCACAATTTATTGTTGGCCATAATATCGACGAATCCCTCTTTTTGTTGTGTCAGAGGAAGTTCAGGTTGTTTCATCGAATGTAAAAGTACTTTCCCTTCTTGATTCCACACTTGAAAGTTAAAATTGTTTTGACATTTTAAAGTATTGAAATGAACTAAATCATCACTGTAATAATTAGCGACTTTTCTAGGAATCAAATTCAAGGCACGTTGAATTTTGTCTAAATTACGGTTATGTAAATCATCACCGAGTAGAGCTTGGTAAGAGAGTGTCGACAAAACCATGAGAGTATCGAGATGTCTTTTAATATTTTTTTGACCGAGATAATAATTTCCAATCGCAGTTAAAGTAGTAGTAATAGTCATCGCGATCAGTAAGTTAATCAGTAAAAATTTACGTATGGATTTCACTCAGTGTCCTTTTCTCGATCTATCATGTAACCCACACCACGAATGGTACGTATGAAGTTAGCTTGTAATTTTTTACGAAGATTATGAATGTGAACTTCTAAGGCATTGCTATCTACATCTTCTTCCCAACCATATAAGCTTTGCATCAATTGTTCACGAGAGAGTACTTGCCCTTGGTTTTCCAAAAGCTTAATCAATAAAGCAAATTCTCGGCGGGGGATATTCACATTTTCCCCTGCGACAGAAACCGTATGGGAAGCAGGATCTAACTCAATATTGCCATAGGTAATAGTTGATTCGCTTCGACCAGATGAACGACGTAACAGTGCGCGTACACGGGCATAAAGTTCATCTAAATCGAAGGGCTTAGTAATATAATCGTCAGCGCCGCTGTCTAATCCGCGGACTCGGTCTTCGACCGTTTCTCTCGCTGTTAATATAAGGACGGGGGTTGCGATACCTAAGGATCGGATGCCTTGCAATAGTTGTAAGCCAGATAATTTAGGTAATCCTAGATCAAGCACGATGATATCGAAGTTTTCTGACTTGATGGCACGTCTTGCTGATAAGCCATCTTTGAGCCAGTCAACGGTATAACCTACTTGGGTTAATCCAGTTTTTACGCCATTTCCTAATAAATCGTCATCTTCGACTAATAAAACTCTCATTTTTGTTCTCATTTGAGGTTAATATAGGCACCGAGGTAACTACTCAGTGATTTTCTGTCATCCCGGCCAAGCGCTGCAAAAACGACGCTGGATCCCGGCTCTCATGTTACAAAAAGCGT
>JAFEDO010000224.1 GCA_018241565.1 Pseudomonadota bacterium | reverse complement strand
TTATGTTGCATAGCTTCAATGGCGTTTCGTGATAAATTTAAAATAACTTGCTCGACTTGTATCTTATCTAATAACACCTGAGGTAAACCCTCACTTAAATCTAAACAGATTTTTACAGAAAATTGTTGTATCTGAAAAGCCATGAGAGATAAAGCGTGAGTAATCACTTCACTAATAGTAGTGGTCTCTTGGCTAAGTTCTCCTCTACGCACAAAATTTTTCATGCGATGAATGATTTCTCCAGCGTATTTTGTTTGTTCAGAAACAATTTGCATCACTTTAATAATTTCATCTTTTTCAAAAACATCAGATTGTAATCGTCTCACGCAACCACTGGTAAAGCTTCCGATAGACGTTAAAGGTTGATTCAATTCATGTGCTAACGCAGATGCCATTTCACCCATGGAGTTTATTCGGGAAATTTGATCAAGTTCCAATTGATGTTGCTGCATAATACTTTGAGCTTTTTTACGTTCAGAAATATCACGAATAAATACGTGCGCAGCATATTTTCCGTGATATATACAAAGACCCGCACTGATATCAACATCAATAATGCTGCCATCTGTACATATAAATTTTCCTTCAAAGGATGGCATGATGACTTCCATATCGAGTTGTTCAACGTATTTTTTTACTATATTCAAACAATCAGGATGAATAAAATCCCAAATGTTCTTCCCCAGAATGGCTTGAGCCGTAGATGCTTTAATCATTTTTACAAAGGGAGTATTCACGTAAATAAATTTATTTTCACATTGAATAAAAATAGCATCAGGAGCATGTTCTACCAATAAGCGGTAACGTTCTTCACTGTCACGTAATTGTTGTTCAGCTTCTCGTCTTTTAGTGCGCTCGATCACTTCCTGTAGTTCGCGGGAAATAGCAGGTACTAAACGAACTAGATTATCTTTCATGATATAATCCTGTGCGCCCGCTTTCATTAATTTCACCGCCAGCTCTTCACCGATAGAGCCAGATACAACAATAAAAGGGATATCCAATCCTTTTTGTTTAAGCAATAACAGGGCATCTAGCCCATTAAATCGAGGTAAATTATAGTCTGAAATGATGAGGTCCCAGGCAGGTTGATTTAATGCTTCTGTCATTTCTTCTGCAGTTTCTACCCTTAAAAAGGAAATCAGATAACCGTTTTTTTTCAACGCTTGAACCAGAAGCAATGCATCATTTTCAGAATCTTCGATCATCAAAACATTCAGTTTTTTACTCACAAGTGCTTCTCTCCAACTCTGGAGACGAATTTTTATTAATTAACAACCAATAAATCCCCAATTGCTTAACTGCATCCATAAATTGTGGTGTATCAACGGGTTTTACGACATAACTGTTGGCGCCTAGCTTATAACTATTCACAATGTCTTGTTCTTCTTTAGAAGAAGTTAAAATAGTGACAGATTGATATTGAGTTCGGGGAGTATTACGAATTTTTTGCAAAACTTCTAAACCATCTACTTTAGGTAATTTTAAGTCTAATAGAACTAACTGCGGCAATATATTCGCATATTGACCAGAATCGTTTTTTGCGAAGAGATAATCTAATGCTTCTGCACCATCCCTCGCAACGACAATATTATTCTTAATATTGATTTGTCGTAGTGCTCGTAAGGTTAATAGTTCATCATCGGGGTTATCTTCTACTAATAAAATATCATGATTTTTTATCATTGCATTCTCCAATGTTGTGTTCATTTAAAGTGAAATAAAAAGTAGAACCTTGATTGACAGCACTCTCAGCCCATATATCTCCACCATGTCGATGAATAATGCGTTGAGTGGTTGCTAAACCAATGCCATGACCGGCAAAATCCTGATTACTGTGTAAGCGCTGAAAAACACCAAACAATTTTCCAGCATAAGCCATATCAAACCCAACGCCGTTATCTCTCACAAAATAAACCGATTTTTTATTTTTTTGTGTGACGCCTAGTTCTATCATTGCTTCTGGCGTTCGCCCGGTAAATTTCCAAGCATTATTGATTAAATTTTGCAGAACAAGGTATATCAAATTTGGATCGGCATTCACGATAATGGGGGCTGGCATTATGGCAGTAATTTTGCGACCTAAGTCATTCTGACGTAATTCCTCGAGTATTTGATGTGCAATGTCTTTTAAGTCAAGTTTGACATATTTTATTTCTTTGCGTGCAAGCTGTGCTAAATTAAGAAGGCCATCAATGAGGTACCCCATTCTCTGTCCTGCAAGCACAATTCGTTTTAAATAATCTTGTCCTTCGGCGTTTAACACTTCAGTATGTTCTTCTAAGAGAATATTACCAAACCCAATAATGCTGCGAAGAGGTGCTCGTAAATCATGTGATACTGAATAAGAAAAAGTTTCTAATTCTTTATTGGTTTGATTTAAAATTTTATTTTTCTCATGTAATGCATCTCTTGTTTTTTTTAACACTGTAAAATTTCGAATTCTTACTTTTAGTTCTTCACAAGAAAAAGGTTTCATTAAATAATCATAAGCCCCTTGTTCAAGCATCCTGAGTCGTAAAACATCGTCTGCTTTAGCGCTTAAAAAGACAATGGGAATATCAGAAAGTTCAGGATTTTTAAATATTTCTTCAGCCAATTGAGCACCGCTCATAATAGGCATCATCACATCGGTCACAATAACATCCGGTTTATATTTTATCGCCTGTTCTAATCCTTCTTGACCATTCGCTGCAGTAATAACTTCAAAGTCCTCTACGAGCGTTTCTACAATAAATTGATTCATATCAACATTGTCTTCTACGATCAAGATGGTTCCTAATTTTGTTTTTTTAGTATGATGAGGCTGTACTAACGAAGCAGCAGGAGACTTTAATATGGGTTGTGGCATATTTAAAACCTTTTCGTATTCAATGGATTCTGAGCTAACAGAAGCATTTGCAGGTGCCAGAAGAGGTAAAGACACCGTAAATAATGCACCACCCTCAGGTGCTTTATTGACACTGATCGAACCGTTTTGTAATTCGACAAAATCTTTACAAATAGACAACCCTAATCCAGTACCCCCATGACGACGCGTTAAACTTTCTTCTGCTTGAAAGAAACGTTCAAAAACTATTTCACGAATTTTTTCTGGAATACCTGGGCCACTATCTGCCACTTGTATGGTAACTTTGTCATTATTTTGCATTAAGGTACAACGAATTTTTCCTTCTTCAGGTGTAAATTTGAAAGCGTTTGATAACAAGTTCATCAAAATACGCTGTAATTTATCGAAATCGAGTTGAGCAATCAGTGTTTCAGGAGTTTCTACTAAACAAGTGATTTTTTTCTCTGCGGCAAGTGCTTCAAAATTCGCTACCATTCGTTTTATCCACTGAACCAAGTTGAATTCTGAGTATTGCGTTTTTATTCTTTTAGCCTCTAATTTTGAAACATCTAATAAATCATTGACATGTTTTAGTAATAAAAGACTATTCCGTTGCATGATTTCAAAATCAGCTCGCTGTTTTGAAGAGAATTGCATGTCTGATAATAGCCTTTCCAACGGTCCTAAAATTAATGTCAGTGGTGTTCTGAGTTCATGGCTAACATTGGCAAAAAACTGAGATTTAATGGTATTAGCTGTTTCGGCTTCTTCTTTCGCTTTTTGTAATTCATGAGATCGTTTGACAATATCTACTTCTAACTGTCCTGCGCGAGTTCTCAGTTGTTCTGAAACTTCGCTTTGCTTTTCATCTTTTTGCTTGAGTCTGACAAATTCAGTCACATCTTCTACACGATGAATAATATAAGTTAATTTTCCATGATCATTAAAAACAGGAGAATTCACTGGGCTCCAATGACGCTCTTCGAATCCTCCACCTTCAGATTCAGGTAGACGTATAGAATATTTTTGCACGGCCATGGTATCTGGAGATAATGTTTGGAGCACTCTCTCTAGAGAAATTCTCAGATTACGAGCGCCAGTTGCCGCTGGATCATTAGGATCATCTGTAAATATTTCAAAAAGGTAACGTCCTAAAATTTCTTCACGTTTGGTTTTGGTCGCTTTTAAATAAGTATCGCTAACAGCAATGATTGTGAACCCAGGATTTAACACAAGGTAGGCACCAGGCGCTGATTGAAACAATGATTTGAAATCAATAGGATCGGTGAAACTTGCATTATTGGACATAGCAGATATCTATCCTCCTGAAATATACCCCTCTGCCTTGTATGATCGCACATTTGAACGTCAGTCGCAAAGTTCCAAGCGTTTTAAAAATCTGTCAAAAACTCCTTTAAGAAACTAACCATTCGAATGAGAAAGTCAGAATGATGCATAAATTCCCATGAAATCATCATACTAAACCATCATGTTTTTTAAAACGAAACTTTTATCCGAATATCAACAATTCTTTAATGATACTTCAACAATGGTTTAACTTTATTCATCTTTCTGATTCATACCCACATACTTTTGTATATGTTTTTTTCATTGCTCATGACCATCACTCTTAATAACGGTTATATGAGGCGATTTGAAACCTAGTCCTAATAGTCAACTTCAGTGAGCCACTCACTATCTTTTCTACATCCTCTAAAACAAAAGTCCATTTTCATTTCTATCCTATGGGATCCCCTAGGTGATTACTCATGTATCTCTGTATTTAGCTAACCCCTGTTTTTCGCTCTAATGGCACTTGCTAAAAGCAAAAAATAAAGTGCAATAAAATGGAGGGAAATCATCATGGGTCAGAAGAAACGTCATTCAAATGGTCGACATCACTCTATATCCATACGTAATTCCAGATACTTCCAATTTTTCTCAGCAGATTCCAATGACAGTGCAAAAAGAAGCTCTTGCGTAGAAGAAAATGGTTCTGGTTTAAGTAGCCAAAATACTACTGTACCCATATGTAATTCTTCCAAACACTCTCAATTTTTTCCAGGCAATTCTTCTGATCTCTATGATTGGGCAAAAAAAGAACTGCGCATAGAAGAAAATGATTTTCTAAGAGTATATAAAGTGTGCATGAAGTTTGCATATACTGATGCTCGTTATAGTCTTCTATATAGCGCATATGCTGGTGCCTTCAATGTAGATTATAAGAACAAAGAACTGGATTTTACTATTTTACATGATGATCAAAACTGGGCTAATGAGACAATAAACCGTGCTAATCAAACATTAGAAAAATTATTGATAAAAACTCATGAAGTAGAACTTGAAATGACTAAAAATCAGCTTAATCCAAGATTGCAAGATCAACGTATAATTTTAAAAAATCAAGAATATTTTCTGAGGTGCAAAATAGATTTTGCTCACGCCATTATTCAACGAATTTCACACATCTTAGATTCAAGTTCAAATCGTTCGAATTTAGAAATATGCAGCCGACAAGCTAAACTTGCTACCCTAGAAGCTTTTGATGGCTTTAGTAGTAAAGAGTATCCCCCCAATAATCCCACCTCATAGATATCTTGAGTCATTTAGTGTTTAGTAGTAGCGAAGAGGGCTTGAGTTTTTTTGAATTGATTTTCAGCAAACTGCTTCAGTTTCTCTAAATCAATAC
>JAFEDO010000223.1 GCA_018241565.1 Pseudomonadota bacterium | reverse complement strand
TCCCCCGGGGTACCGGGGGAGAGAAAATATAATTCTCTACCACGGTGGTACCGGGGGAGGGAAAATATAATTCTCTACCACGGTGGTACCGGGGGAGGGAAAATATAATTCTCTACCACGGGGTACCGAGGGAGGGAACTATACTTTCCCTTCCCTCTTCGTCCAGGGAAAGAATCGGAAAGTTGAGTTGCCATTCAAAACATTGATAAGACTCTATACTATTCATGAGTAAATGTTAAACTGTTTTGATTAAATTTATAACAAAAATAATATGCATACTACATATAACGTCGAAAGCACATCAAACTCTATCAAAGACTTAAAGTTAGTTAACTTAAGTATCCATGAAGGTATTTCATATCCCGATCTAGAAACCCATTCAGAAAATGACACCCCACTCACCCGCTTCATCAATCAAATTCTCTACGAAGCCATTGAGAAAAAAGCTTCTGATATTCATTTCGAACCGTATGAAAAAGAATATCGGATCCGATTTAGGCAAGATGGCATTCTAAATGAAATCACTAATCCTCCTCTCAATCTTGGAAACCGTATTGCTTCACGAATTAAAATCTTATCTCACCTCGATATTGCAGAGCGCCGCATTCCACAAGATGGACGATTTATGATGAATTTACCCAATCACAAAACTGTGGATTGTCGAGTGAGCACTTGCCCTACGTTGAGCGGAGAAAAAATCGTGATCCGAATTTTAGATCCAACATCAACGACTATCGGTATCGATGCAATAGGATTCAATCCTTCACAAAAAGAAATCTTTTTAAAAAATATTCATGAACCTCAAGGAATGATTTTAGTAACAGGCCCAACAGGTAGCGGCAAAACAGTCACACTCTATACCGCACTTCAAATTCTGAATACCAAAGAAAAAAATATTTTAACTGCTGAAGACCCTGTTGAAATAAAAATTGCAGGCATTAATCAAGTTCAAATTAATCAAAAGACTGGACTCACCTTTGCAACAACATTGCGATCTTTCTTACGACAAGATCCTGACATCATTATGCTCGGCGAAATTCGTGATTTAGAAACCGCAGAAATTGCGATGAAAGCTTCTGAAACTGGCCACTTAGTCCTTTCTACTCTACATACTAACAATGCACCAGAAACACTCACTCGATTAATGCATATGGGGATCTCTCCATTAAATATCGCCACATCGATTTCCCTCGTGATAGCACAACGTCTTGTCAGAAAGTTATGTGATCATTGTAAAGTGATCGATGAAAACAAATTTTATCGAGCCATAGGCTGTGAACACTGTTATCAGGGTTACAAAGGAAGAATAGGTCTCTATGAAATGCTTGAATTCACTCCTAGTTTAATAGAATTAATTTTGAAAGGAGGGACATCTATTGATATCAAAAAAGTTTCTGAAGAAGGCGGGTTTATGAGTTTACAACAATCTGGATTAGAAAAAGCAGCAGCGGGGATTACCAGCGAAGATGAAGTCTTTCGAATCACAAAAGATTAATTTATGAAAAATCACACTTACCACTGGAAAGGTTTAAATAAAAATAATGAAGAATTATCAGGTGATCTGATGGCATCAAGCATTGCTGCAGCAAAAGTCAAACTCTATGAACAAGGGATTTTTGTTACAACGATACAGAAAGAAGCTATGGCTATTTTTAAAAATAAAATCAGCGAAAGTGACCTTGCCTTATTCATTCGACAATTAGCCACGATGCAGAATGCTGGAGTACCACTGCTCTCTTCTTTTGAAATTATTGCTAAGGGATATTCAAATCCTCTTATAAAAACACTTTGTCAAAAAATTAAGATTGACCTCGAGTCAGGAGCTACTCTAAGCGAAGCCTTCAGCAATCAACCAAACTACTTTAATGCACTTTTAATTCATTTGGTTAGCATTGGAGAAACATCAGGTTGCTTAGATTTAATTTTAAATAAAATTGCTGATTATCAAGAAAAAATACGAGAAATTCGAGGGAAAATTAAAAAAGCATTGATGTATCCGTCAGCCATATTAACCATTAGCCTTATTGTCACTATTGTACTGTTGCTTTACGTAGTACCACAATTTGAAACTTTATTTAAAAATTTTGGATCTGAATTACCCATTCCCACTCAAATAGTCATTCAATTTTCTCAACTTTTAAAACATCATATTTTGCTTTTCTTAATACTAGGTTTTAGTTTAATTTTTAGTTTCATCAAGCTGAAAAATGATTCCAGCACATTTGCTCATAAACTTGAAGAGTGGATATTAAAAGTTCCCTTGATAGGCGCTATTATCCAAAATGCATGCTTGGCAAGATTTTCTTATGCGCTTTCTGTCTCTCTTTCAGCAGGATTACCCCTCATGAAAGCATTACCCATCGTTTCAAAAGCAACGGGTAATTTTGTTTATCAACAAGCCACACTCAAAGTTCAACAAGAAATTTTAATAGGACAAAAAATCGGAAATGCACTACAAAATGCACGAGTATTTCCTGAATTACTCATTCAATTGATCACTACAGGTGAAGAATCGGGGTCATTAGAAAGCATGCTGCAGAAATCAGCTGATTTTTATCAAGAAGCAGTAGATAATGCGGTCGACAATTTAAGCACTTTAATAGAACCTGTGATGATGGCGATATTAGGAATTTTGGTCACCGGATTATTGGTTGCGATGTATTTACCGATCTTTAAACTAGGCAGTGTGATGTAAGTGGGCCGATTACTCTGAGCATGAATTGTGTCATCCCTCGCTCTGAGAAAGATCTCATGAGATCCTTCGCAGAGCGAGGGATGACAACATTTACGCTCAAGATGACACAACTCAAAAATAATATAGCAAGCTCGAAAGGAATCTTATGATCTTTATCGTACTAATTGGAATATTTTCTCTCTGTGTTGGCAGCTTTCTAAATGTCATTATTTACCGAACCCCTATTCTTTTAAAACACCATTGGCAAAAAGAATATGCAGACTTTTTAAACGTTCCTCTCCAAACATCACACATTCAACAAACTTTTAATTTATTTAAGCCACGTTCACATTGTCCTCACTGCCAACATACCATTCATCCAGCACATAATATTCCTTTGCTGAGTTATTTATGGTTAAGAGGAAGTTGCGCTTATTGCAAAAAAAGAATATCGATCCGCTATTTTATCGTTGAATTAATTACTCTCGCTTTATCCATCACTGTAACGATTCATTTTGGATTCACTGAACAAACACTATTTGGACTTATTTTGACTTGGGGATTAATCAGCTTGGCTTTTATGGATACCGAACATCATTTATTACCTGATAGCATAACTTTGCCACTCTTATGGTTGGGATTACTCTTGAGCTTAAGATCTATTTTCACTGATGCTCCTTCAGCTATTTTAGGTGCAAGTATTGGTTATCTCGTCCTGTGGTCGTTAAATAAAATATTCAAATTTTTTACAAACAAACAAGGGATGGGTGAAGGAGATTTTAAATTATTGGCTTTATTAGGAGCCTGCTTAGGATGGCAAGCACTACCGCTGATTCTATTAATCGCCTCTATACTGGGAACTTTTGTGGGTTTTATTCTATTGAAGCTAAAAAACAAAAATCATGATACCCCAATACCCTTTGGTCCTTATTTGGCAATAGCAGGATGGGTATCTATACTATGGGGTAGTTCAATAACGCAGTTTTATTTAAACTTAGTAGGTTTTTAAAATGATGATTGTCGGTTTAACGGGTGGCATTGGCAGTGGCAAATCTATGGTGGCCCATTTATTTTCTGAATTTGGTGTACCTATTATTGATGCTGATCAAGTCGCTCGTGAATTAGTTCTCCCCTTTTCTCCCACGTTAAAAGAAATTGAACTGCATTTTGGAAAAGCTATCTTGCGTGATGATGCTTCGTTGAATCGCCCCAAACTACGAGAAATTATTTTTGAACATCCAGAAGAAAGAGAATGGCTAGAGAATTTATTACATCCGAAAATACGATCCACAATTAAAAATAGGATTAAGAAATTATCGAATCCTTATTGCATTCTAGTAGTTCCCTTACTCGTCGAAGCACAATCCTATGATTATGTGAATCGAATTTTGGTAGTCGATACAACTGAAGCATTACAAATTGAAAGAACCCAAAAGCGAGATGGCTTATCAGTCGACTTCATAAAAAAAATCATGGAAACCCAAGCTACTCGAAAAGAGCGCATCGCAGCTGCAGACGATATTATTTCGAATAATGGGACGATGTCAGAGCTAAAAGAACAGGTTAAAAAGCACCATCAAAAATATTTATTGATGAAATAAGGCTCTGGATCCCGGCTCGCGCGCCGCAAAAGCTCGGCGCTTGGCCGGGATGACAGTGTGATAGAAATCCTCATCCACCCATCGCTTGATTGACTACAACTATCTTGGCTAGGTAGTCATATTCAATATTCACTGAATCGCCAACTTTCAGCTTAGATAAATTTGTTTTCTCTAATGAATGTGGGATCAACATGACTGAAAATCCCGCATCAGTCACTTCGTTAATCGTGAGGCTAACGCCATTAAGAGCAATAGATCCTTTAGGAATCAAATAGTTTTTCTTAAGAGTTCCAGTAAATTGGCAAATGAGAAAATCGTTCATATATTTTTGTTCAGATAACTGTGCCACTGTATCAACATGTCCTAATACAAAATGTCCGCCTAATCGATCAGATACTCTTAAAGCTTTTTCCAAATTAACTATTGATCCTACATGAAAGTTTTTTGCAGTCGTTACATTCAAAGTTTCTGAAGATAGTTCGCATGTGAAATTATTTTTTTTGTTTCCAGTGACTGTTAAACATATACCATCAACAGAAATACTTTCACCTAATGTAAATTCATCAAATTGAGTTTTAATTTCTAACGCAATTGAACTATCTCCCTTTTCAAGATGAACAATTTCACCTGTGTGATCAATGATTCCTGTAAACATAACTACCCCCACCCTAACCCTCCTCCGGAGTACCGGGAGAGGGAATTATTCATTCAAAGATCCTTCGGCTTCGCTCAGGATGACATGAACCTGTCATCCTGAGCGAAGCCGAAGGATCTCTGGTTAAAACTCAAACTCGCACAATACATCTTCACCAAAAACTTTCCAGTTAATCTTTTTAGCGGACTTTGCCCAATCATGACTTTGATGAAATCCTGAAATAGCGCTTTCACCAAGCACTTTAGGAGAAACATAAATAAGTAATTTTTGAAAGAGCTTTTCTTTTAACAAAGTTTCTAATAAAACTCCGCCAGCTTCTACCCATAAATCATGAATACCTTTTTCACCTAAATAATTCAAGATTTCTGTTACATTTAATTGATCGTTTTGTACCGGCATTGCGACATATTCAATCTTGTGTTCAATAGCATGAGGCAAAGCACAAGATTGTTCGTAAAAAACAGTCACAGATTCTGCTGTATCATATATTTTAAAATTTTGAGATAACCTTAACTCCCTATCTAAAATATAAATAGGCTTTTTAATGATTTCATTATTTAAACGGACATTCAATTGTGGATCATCCTGAATGATAGTTTTCGCTGTCGTTAAAATAGCATCTGAATGCTTCCGACAGTCATGAGTGAAATTATCTAATTCTTTTCCTGTGATTTTTACTGATTGATAATTCGGACCGGCTATTTTTCCATCTAAACTGAAAGCAAGTTTTGCAGTCACATAAGGCCTTTTATGCATTTGCCAAAATGTATAACTTTTATAAAAATTATCAATACCTTCATGCGATTCATGATGACAAGCGATTCCAGCCGCTTTTAATTGCTGCGCCCCTTTTCCTGCAACTATGGAATGAGGATCTTGATATCCATAAAAAACTTCTTTGATACCCGATTTGATAATCGCATCCGTACACGGTGGCGTTTTGCCATGATGACAACAAGGCTCCAAAGTCACATATAAAGTGGCACCTTGCATTTCATCAGCCGTTAATTGATTAAGTGCTTCAATTTCTGCATGGGGCTTTCCTGCCGCCCAGTGAGTTCCTCTCGCTAACACTTGATTGTTTTTCACAATCACTGCACCCACTGCAGGATTAGGTGCACAAAACCCCTTGCGTTGTTTCGCAAGTTCAAGTGCTTCACTGAGATATTGATAATTCATATTCAAAGAAATACCTCGTTATAACAAAACCGTAAATCCAAACGTCACACTATCTTCTTCAGCAGCCTCTCCATGACTTCGAAAAATACTTTTCAAAGCACCAGCAGTTTGAATGTGCTCATATTGCATGAAGAGTGCCAGTGTTGGGTTTAATTGATAATATGGTTTGATAGTATAACGCATTTGATTTAATCCGCTGCCCACTTCATCTTGTGTCACTGTTTTCGTTGCCAAAATACTCCGGATCCCAGTACTGATAAAGAAACGATTCGTAATCTGTGTATCGCGTGATAAATCGATATCAAATTTCACGCTGCCACTATGTAAATAAGCTCTAATATTAGTATCGATAAAATATGGCATTAATCCTTCAATACCAATACCCGGCTGCCAATAAGGTTTCGCTGCAGGACGATAAAAGTAATTCACACCACCCTTCACGGCCCAAAACTGGCTGATCAAACGCCAATAAAAAATATCGAGATCGGCGTATTCAATTTTTCCTTGGTTCACTTCAAAATCTTTACTGTATAATTCTAATTTATTGTAATCCGATCCCAGCAAGAATTTAAAAGTTCCTTCAATTCTATTATTAAATGGATCATATCCAAGATCTAAAAACGTGGCTTTATACAAGCCTGGCGGATGAGCCATTGCATGTTCCAGATAAGCATTTAATTGAGTATCTGTTGGTTCGACAACTTTTGATTGACCATCGGCATGTTTTTGATGGCTTTCATATTTTGTATCTTTTAATTCTTCAAAAAACGTGGTGTAACGCAGTATACGTCCCATCCCAGCCATCATGTGATAGAGATTGTGACAATGAAAAATCCACTGCCCACTCGCGTCAGCATCAAAATCTGCAACCACGGTTGAAGCTGGAGGGACATCAATGGTATGTATCAAAGGATCATACGCACCATGCCCATTGCGTAAAATAAACCAATGACCATGAATATGCATAGGATGATGCATCATGGAACTATTAATAAATATAATCCGATATCGTTTACCCGGTTCAATTAAGATCGGTTTCGCCTCATGCATAGGGACATCATTGATAAACCAAATATAACGTCCCATGTAACCAGATAAATCCATTTTGATTTCTTGCACCGGTATTTTGGGATCATTCGTTTTATGTATCGCTTTTAAATTTTGATATTTAGT
>JAFEDO010000222.1 GCA_018241565.1 Pseudomonadota bacterium | reverse complement strand
TAGAAAATAATGCAAATGAAAATGTATGCGGAATGATATTTAACCTAGAGTTAACCGAAGAGAATGCCTCAGATCATGCAATTATAAAAGAGCTTAAAGAAGGATTATTCAAATCTATACAAAGAGACCTAGAAGAGAGTAAATCAAGAGAAAATGTTGCATTAGTGAGACAATTAAACCTTCAGAGCAGTGTCCAAATACCCATGCCACCGATGTTATTAAATGGACGAGCGTGGGGGAAAATCATAGAGCAAGTATTCCGTTTTTCAGAGTTGGAATTAGGATGGCAAATGCGTGGTACAACTATGATAGAAAGATTTTTCCGAAATTCTGTTGTATATGTGCAAAATAGCATTGGAACCGGCATCGTTGCCAAGGTACAACGGTTACGAAATGCAGCTATACAAACCTATTTTACGGGAGATAATACTTTATTATTTCAGGTGGTAAAAGAATTGGTTGGTAACAAGAAACAAGCACTGACGGTTTTTCATTATGGTGATATGCTGGTAGCCGCGAATAAGGATGTACTGGCAGAGGAACGAGCGAAGAGAGAGCAGGAGCAAGCGCAAGCCCGAGCAATGGAAGAGCGAGAAAAGCAAGTAAAGGAAGAGCAAACCCGGGAAAGGAAAAAACGAGAGCAAACAGAGAAAGAACAAGCCCAGGCAAAAGAAGAGCAAAAACGAAAGGTGAGATTAGAATTAGAAGCTGAGTCAGCAGCAATCGATGCAGAGTTAGCTGCTTTGAAAGCGGCTCAACTGGGGCAAGGACAAGCAGTGGGAAATAATACAACGACTACTACTCCGGAAGTTGTTGCAGCAGAAACAGGAAATTCTGAAATCTTTGGGAAAGCAGATCCAGAAGAGAAAGTAGCAAAGCAAAAGGATACAGTTAACGGGGGTATATACGGTAGGGTCGGTCTTTTAGGAGATAAAGGAGAGCGAAGAGTCGTTGATTCATCAGATGAACCCGTAGCGGTTCAAAGCAATGTAAAAGATAGAGAAGAGGATCAAGCAGAGAAAAGAAACGCGTTAGAATGGAGTTGATGTTGCAGATAGTAAAAGAATCAAGAGCTAGAAAGGCAAAAGAAAATTTTTTGCCTTTTGTCATTTTTAAGACGGAGCACACGCTATGAGTGAATCAGTTAAATTTAAAGTAAGAGCTGAGTATTTAGGTGAAGAGATGCTCGTTACTCGTGAAAAGCAATTATCTCAAACTGAAAAGGGCTTAGAAGCGTTGGGAGAAACAAGACGTTGGCTTTTGGGTCGTCAAATGCAATCGAGAGTAGATTTAGTATCAGAAGAAATAAATGAAGAGCCAGCAGAGATAGTTAGGCAACGTGTTCTAGAGTATTTGGAAAGTAATGAGCGATGGTATACCTGGCCGGATAGAAGGATATTTAAAGGTCGTTTGCGAGATCCTTTTGGCAGTCGAAGATATGAAGTTAGAGCTTGTATGTATTATACGGCAATAGAAGAATATGGGCTCTTGAAGGAACAAGGCGGTGTTTTAAATGAAGCAGAATATGAGAAGCAGAAAAAAGAGGTGTATACAGCAGCACTGCTAGCGGCAAGCAATTTCCAATATAAAAAATCGAAGGAAAAAAAAGAAGCGCCAGAAAGAGCGAGAGTTATCCGAATGTTGAAAGATGCAGGAGAATGGAAAGCAGAATGTGATTTTTGGAAACCATCAAAAGAGAATAGACTGAAGCAAGTAGTATGGAAGTATGCGAACCATTGTGCAGAAGCAAGCGACGGACTACCTAAAGTAGAAGAAAATAGCGGGCCATCTAAAAAAGATGATGCTGAACGATACAAGGATAGAGCTTTAAAGCGTTTAAAGAATGCTTATAAACTTTCGTATACAGAAATACCTGGATTTAAAATTAAGATATTCGGAATTTATATTTATAGAAGTAAGAAATACAAGTTAAGAGAAGCAACTTTAAAAGTGGATTATGAAAGAAACCAGCAGCTCATAACGAGTATATATCAAGATGCGCGAGTATTGCTGAAGAAATTTGGATTGAGAAGCTTAGGCATATTGGAATGTGGTAGAGAAGCAAAAAGGATAGATGAAGAATTATATTCAAAATTATCAGAGGAATTAAGTGCTCGATATTTAGAAGCATTGATGCAAGTGAAAGGGAATCGGGGGTTAGAAGATATTTTACGTCTAAGATATTTTTGGTACAACGAAGCACTTTGGAAGCTGTATCAATCGAAACAGGTAGTATCATCCAGAAGTAAAGTAGAAACTAGCATCAAGCAAGAAGAGAATGAATTTAATCTTGATTTGAGTAGAGTAGAAGAACCTTTATGCAAGATACAATTACCCGCTGGAGATGAAGCGGGAAGATGTCGAGTAGACCAACATGCGCTTGTTCAGAGCATGCGAGGAATATTGAGAAGAAGTAGAGAAGCTATCGTATCCGCAAACACAGATGAACAAATTACTTCGAGTTTGGAGGAATCGCAAGCAGGATGTCAGCAATATAAGGATTGGATATTGGAACGCTATCCAGTTGCAGGCGTTAATAATCCTGTTGTAGAAGGAAAGGCAGATATCACTCAAGAGATAGGGGAAATCCAGAGAGGAATTTTAGAAAATATTTGCACTGAAACAGAGGGTGTATTGCAACAGTTATCAGAATGGAAAAAGTGGTTGCTAGCTTATGCAGAAAAGGTGAATGACATTTTATTTGCGGTGGAATATGCATCAGAAACAACAAGAAATATTGATGAAGGAACAAAAACTCAGTCTGTTGAAGGTATAGCAGTGCATAACAAAGAGAGAATGGCTTATGTTGATTTGAAAGAAACAAAATTACTTTCGACTGATGGGTTATTGCAATCAGGAGAAGCTAATAATCAATTGAGAAATATTGAAGGAGTAGTATTTAGTTTACTGCGGCAGATATTGTCAGCAAAGACAAAACGTTTTGATGAGAAATTAAAAAAATATGAAAGTCTTGCTTCACTCGAGAGTCATGAGGTTGCAACTTTTGAAGAGAGGGTATTTGAACAAGAGATGAAAAGTCGAGAAGTCTATATTCGCAAGCTGGTTTTTGAAGAACAAAGGCAGTTGATGATGAATGTTACCGGGCGACCTGGTGCAGTAGATGAAAGCAAGAGAAAGATAGAAGCAGCGGTGGAGGAGGTATTAGCAAGAACAACAGAAGTTCTGGATACAGAGATTGTCGAAATGTTGGGAAAAAGCCTCATCGCTTATCCGTTCAAGATGACTCCGTGGATGGTACGACGTGTTGAGACAATGACGCAAAGAGTGCAGGGACGCAAGAGTTTCTGGGATACCTGGGTTGGTAAGATTCCAAATCAGAATGAGGAGATGATACGAGCAAGAGCAGCAATGAAAAATTCAATTGGCGAGGGTCTTACCAACTTGTTTTTTGGATATTCATCTGATCTATTAGAATACAAGAAGTTAAGTGATGAAATTCTTATGATGATTAAAGAATGTGAGTCGGAAATGGCTGAAATAAGAAAAAATATTCAGAGCACTATAGTGTGTAAGCAAAGTGTTGAAAATAGGAAGTTGGAGTTCTTAATCGCTGAAGAAGTTCGGGAAGAGAAGGAGCAAGCTCAAGAAAGAGAGCAGAAAGAAGAAAAAATGAGTTTGGAGTTAGAAGCTGGATTAGTTGCAAAGCGAGCAGAGTTAGCCGCTTTGAAAGCAGCTCAACTAAAGCAAGGACAAGCAGCAGGAAGTAATACAACGACTACTACTCCGGAAGTTGCTGCAGTAGTAGCAGAAAATCTTGAAGCGTCTAAAAAAGTAAATCCGGGGGCGAATCCAAGAAAGCGAAGTGATTCATTGGATGGATACAATTTATCAGGTCTTTTCGGAGATACTGAAGTACCAGCAGTCGATCCGTTGTCATCAGCGCAAGTAGTAGATGCTGCATCGGTGCCAACATTGGATCGTGTTTAAATTATTTTTTTAGCACGTACACGTACATACCACCAATATCGGCTTTAGGCCCAAAGCGTTTTACAGATTCAATTTTGAAACCAACTGATTCAACTTCGCTGCGTAGAACAGAGTCGCAGATTTTGTAATCGCCACGTGATGAATCAAGTGTTCTGTCGCCAACATAGTCATCGAGATCAAACTTTAGTCGAATAAATTTCGTTCAGTTTTTTTGCCTACAGTTTTCAAACTTGCATTTGTTCATTATTTGCTCCTTATATACATTTCTCGTGTTTTACCTAAATTTCCAACTTGTTTTTTTACAATCTCGCTTTATATTAGCTGGCAGGATCTACAGCTACTTTTCAGTTAAAATTTTAATCTAGGATATAATCTCATGAATATATTGCAGGACATAACGCTATGGTTTTTTAGCGTTGCGATGTTCATCAATGGCATGTTATTTCTTCCTCAAGCCGTTAAAATAATCCAGAAAAAAAGTGCAAAAGATATCTCCCTCATTACGTTCGCAGGATTTTGTTTCATACAATTATCTTCTGTTATTCATGGTTTCGTAGAAAAAGACTATGCATTGATGTGGGGGATGGGTTACAGCTTCATTACATGTGGAATCGTAATTATCTTAGCTATCGTATATCGAAAACAGTAGCTAAAAAATTTTAATGTAGGATGTTTTTCAATTATGGATACAATCGTTAACGCTAAAGCTATGTTTAAAGCTTCCAAAGAAGAAAAAGCTAAGTTTTCATCTTCAACATGTTCAGTGACTGTAAGTTTAGGTCAAAAAAGTCAGATCGGTGACAAATTAGGCGCGACTATAAAAATTATTAATGATAATTTTAAAGAATGCACAATAATGGTATGCGACAGTTTGCACCGGCATAATTTAAAGATACATTCTAAACAGGGAAATGATGTTTTGCACAATCTTGCCAACGATTTGGGAAATTCTTGGATCGAAGAAAATCGGCGCTATTTTTCAATATTTAAAATACCCTATAGGATTATTAGATGGGATCATTGGCTGTCCCATATCAATTATCATAATAAGCAAAAAATTGTCGATGAAATGTATGAGAAGAATGATGAGTATAGAAACTCTTTTCATGAGTCGGCGCTTAAATTTATTGAGCGAGATAAACGGAAGAATGATTACATTCATTTTAACCACGAATTTACTTATCTCCAAAGTATTAAATATCTAAAGGAAGAGTGTGCAGTGATGCTATTATGGGCTGACGAAGGATACAACTTCGAAATCTACCCTAGTAAACGCATAGATGCTATGGTAGCGACACATCAATTTTTAATTAAGCCGGTCTACCAAAATGTTTTAAAACCTGTGTCATTGGAACTAAGAACATTGAAGTCTAGAGATATGGCAAATATGTCAGAATTAGAAAGTGCATAGTATCACTCAGTTAAGTATAAGTTGAAAATGTAATGATAAAAAAATTAAATATCGATTTAAATCTAGTTATTAATAGTATGCCTGAACATGTGTACTGGTTAGATGAGGAAAATAATTTTATTGGTTGTAATGATAATCAAGCAAAAGCACTAGGGTTAACTTCCTCCGAAGATATTATTGGTAGAAATTTAAGTGAGTTTTTGTCCGGCCAAAATCTAAAGTGCATTTTAGAAATCAATAAAGAGGTAATTTCTAAAGGTATAATAAAAACTGTTGAAGAACCTTTCGTTACAGTTTCCGGAAATGTCATTACTGTTTTATCCAAAAAAGTCCCGTTAAAAGATGATGCTGGAAATACTTGTGGTGTTCTTGGTATTTCTTTTGACGTATCAGAAATTAAAGAAAAAGAAAAGAAATTACATTCCGAGAAAAACCAAGTAGAGATAGTACTTAGAAATTTAATGACATCTTTCTTAGGACACGTTTTTTGGAAAGATAAGAATGGTGTATATCTGGGTTGTAACCTGTCACAAGCGCAATCATTAGGATTAAAATCACCGGAGGAAATCATAGGGAAAACTGATTATGATTTATCAGATAAAAAATATGCGGATGCATATAAAAGTGTAGATGAAAAAGTTATTAAATCTGGAGAATCGATTACAATCGAAGAAGCTGCTGTGTACCACAATGAAAAAGAATCTATTTTTTTATCAAAGAAAATCCCTCTAAAAGATTTTGATGGTGAAATAATTGGACTCTTAGGGATTTCTTTTGATATCACTGCTCAAAGAGAAGCAGAGGCTCGCGAGAAAGACGCGTTAAAAGCAGTCATGCTAGCAGAAAAACAAAAAGAATTAATGGAAGAGCAAGTTGAATTATTCAAACAACTAAGTGCCTCAGTAGCGCACGAATTAAGAACGCCATTATCTGCCATGAAAATGATAACAGAAACTATGAAAGAATGGTTCCCCGATATAATTCAAGGTTATCAATTAGCCAGAGAGAAAAACTTACCTGTTCGTGAAATTAATCCTCAAGTTTTTGATGAACTTAAAGAAGCTGTCAAAACTTTCGATTTGGAAATTGCAGCGACCTTTTTATTTATCAATATGTTTTTAAATAATATTCGCCAAGAAGACAAAATAAATACTAAATCTTTTAAGCAGTGCTCTATAAAAAACTGTGTTGAAGAAGCATTAAAACGATATCCGTTTTTTGATTCACAAAAAGAAAAAGTGTTAAGCCACATTGATTATGATTTTAAATTTCATGGTGACTCCGAGTTATTTATCCACGTTATTTTTAATTTACTAAAGAACGCCTTGTACTATATTGCAGGGTATGACGAGGCTAAAATTGAAATTTGGACTTCAGAAGACAAGAAATACAATGTTTTACATTTCAAGGATACGGGAGAGGGGATTGAGGAAGAGGTTCTTTCGCATATTTTCGAGCGTTTTTACTCGAAAACCTACCATGGGACTGGCGTAGGGCTGGCATATTGCAAAATGGTTATGGAGGTTTTTGGCGGAAAAATTATTTGTCGCTCAGAAAGAGGAAAATATACAGAATTTGTACTATCCTTTCCGAGGAATTGTTAAATTGAGCCCCATCCTAACCGTCCCCCTTCGTCCGGGGGGAGGGAAAGTTATCTGATCTCCCTTTGCAAGTACCGAGGGAGAGTACGCTTCTACGGGCTGGGCTATAACTGAGTCACTAAATTTTTGAAAAGGAGTTTGTCATGAGCTTATTAAATATGTCAGGCCTATCTAAGAAAATGGCATTGGCTTTTTATTTTCCCACCGAAATGGTACTTGTAGATGACAATCCTTTATTACTTCGTCAATTGAAAGCGAGACTGGGTGAAGATGCAGCATTTAAGTTTTTTGATAATCCATTAAAAGCATCAGAGTTTTTTCTGAAAGAGTATCAGCACAAACCCACAAGCTCTCGTTGTTTTAACCATCAACCTGGTCTTAATCCCAATGATCATTTGGTGCAGATGAATGTAAATTCTATTTTCAAAGAAATATATAATCCAGAACGTTTTAATCAAATCGCTATTTTAATCGTAGATTATGCAATGCCTAGAATGAATGGATTACAGTTAGCGGAAGAAGTACTCAATAAATTTCACCATATGAAAATTATTATGCTAACCGGTGAAGCAGATACAGACATAGCATTATCTGCATTTACAGATGGAAAAATTCACGGGTTTTATAGAAAAGATGATCCAGACTTGGCGAATAAACTGAAGAAAGCTATTAAGGATTTATTAAAAGCTTATTTTTACGAGGAAAGTTATGCTGTTGTAAAAGTTATTATAGAAGCCAGTATTACTAAAACGCATCCATTCACTGATCCAGTTTTTGTAGACTTTATAGAAAAAATGATTAAAGAAAATAACATTGAAGAATGGTATCTGGCAGAGCTTCAAGGCAGTTATTGTATGATTGATAATGCTGGAAAGGTTAGTTTATTTATTGTTAGAACAAAGCATGAAATGGAAGTGATAGCAGATTATGCTGAAAGATCGGGTGTGTCTAAAGATACTTTGAAGGCTTTGCAGGATAAAACGAAGCTTGCTTATTTTTTAATAGAGAAAGGCGTGAATCAGAAATTTGATTGGGAACGTTCCATACATCCCGCTTATATTTTGCATGGTGATAAAGACATTTATTATTATGCATGGGTTAAAGATATTTCTCCCTATAACATTCATCCGGAAAAAATATTGACGTACAAGAAGTATCTATCATCTTATAAGTAGTTTTTCAGGTGAGTTTTAGTTGCAAAATACTTCTCAAAGCAGAAATGTTCAGAATAGTTAAAAATTCAAAGTTCTTCCGGCCATTGCATGGAACTATGAAAGACTCTCAATATTTCGATGATACCTTTTTTAACTCTATAAGGGATAATGTAAGGTGTGTCCGAAACAACAAGTTCTCGCGTTCCAAACACTCTGCCTTGTCTTCCAATTCCAGGTTGTCCAGGCAAAAGTTCGATAGCTTCCAGTATTCTTTTAGCAACACGATTTGCTGCTATGTGATTGTCTTGAGAAATATATTGATGTAGTGCTTCTAAGTCGTAGATGGCATCTTCTAACCACTTAATCATCATCTAGGTAATCTCTTTTCATTCTTGCTGCCCCAGCTCTTCAGCCAATTTGCAACTTTATCGTGTTCAACAAACCGAGCTTTTTTGCTATTAGCTTTTTTAACTGATTTTTCAATCGCTTTAACTTGCCAGGCTTGTGTTTCTAAATAACTCTCAATGGCCGCAGCTGCTAAAAATGATTTGGTCCTACCCGTAACATCGGACAATCCTTCCAATTGGTCACGGATTATAGAAGATACTCGCACGCTTAATATAACAGCTGGTTGTGAACGCATCATGGTTTTACCTCATCGTCGTATACAATGTATACGATAATTGTAGTTGTTCAATAAGTCATTTGCAAACACTGTTTTATACTAAAATTGGTGATGTATTTGATGATATGTACACGCGTCGCCAAAGCAACACGATCAACTGGGGACAATCCTTGCCACTCGCGCAGGGTATTCGGTTTGAGATTATTTAATGTGCTTTCTCATTAAGTTGAATGTGTCGAGAAAGATAGATGGCCTGAATGATAACGAACAAAACAGTTACTCCTAACACACCAAATAATTTGAAGTTGACCCAGGTGTTGGTGTCGTAGTTGTAAACCACATAAAGATTTGCAAATCCTAGTATCGTAAAGAAAGTAATCCAAACGATGTTTAAGCGTTTCCAAATAGTTTCTGGCAGATCAATATTTTTATCCATCATTTTCTGCACTAAGTTTTTTTTGCCAATGAAATGACTCACTAAAAACGCTAAAGCTAATCCCCAATTGATAGCGGTAGGTTTCCATTTAATAAACATTTCATTGTGGAGGAGTAGAGTTGCGCCGCCTAATACGACGATGATTGCAAAAGTAATGAGATGAATGTTTTCAATTCTTCGATTTTTTAACCAAAATACGACGACTTGGATGATGGAAGCCGCGATGGCGATGCCAGTGGCCATATAGATGCCATACATTTTGAAAGCGATAAAAAATAATAATATCGGAAAAAAATCAAAGAGTAATTTCATGGTTCACTGCACTGTCTAAATTAAAAAAGGACGTGTAGTATAGCACAAGGTTTTATGAATGCAGCCTGAGTTAGCATTAAGATTTGTAACGCTAACCCAGGGTGAGCAGTAGCTTGCAAAAGGTAGTCTATTGATGTCTCTTTGTTACGATTTACATAGTCATAGTATTTATTCGGACGGTGAGTTAACGCCAACAGCATTGGTTCATGCTGCCATTGAAGCAGGGATTCAAGTTTTTTCTTTAACTGATCACGATACCTTGAATGGTTATCCCGAGGCTCTAGCGGCTGCAAAAGAGAGCTCATTAATATTGATTCCTGGCGTAGAAATTTCTTGTCGATGGCGTCATAGCGATATTCACGTGATTGGTTTGCGCGTTGATCCTGCCAATACGCTTTTGCAGGCGGGTTTAGAGCGCCAGCAACAGCAGCGAATTGAACGAGGCCGATTGATAGGGAAGAATTTAGAAAATATTGGGATCCCGCATGCGCATGTCGGTGCTTGCAGCATCGCTGGCAGTGAAATCGTTGGGCGTCCTCATTTTGCTAAATTTATGGTACAGCAAAAAATAGTACCGGATATTCAAACTGCCTTTAAAAAGTATTTAGTGAAAGGAAAACCAGGCTATGCACCTATGGCATGGTGTGATATGACGGAAGCGGTTCAGTGGATTCATGCAGCAGGTGGGCAAGCGGTCATGGCCCACCCAGCCAGATACAAGTTGACAAGTAAGCGACTTCGCCTTTTACTACAGAACTTTAAGTCAGCCGGTGGGGTAGCCATGGAAATTGTGACGGCGAATCATACCCCGGATGACGTACAGCGTATGGCTCTCTTATCTCAACAGTGTGAATTGTTAGCTTCTGTGGGATCAGACTTTCACGGGCCAACCATGGGTAGAGCGCGACTTGGTTTTTTGAGCCCTTTGCCTAGTACCTGTATTCCTATATGGCATGATTGGAAGCTATAAATGAGTGAGTTTTTTTCGATACATCCTGATAATCCGCAAGCGCGTTTACTGCGCCAAGCGGTACACATTATAAAGAATGGCGGCTTAGTTGTTTATCCGACGGATTCAGGTTACGCGCTTGGATGTCAGTTAGGTGATAAAGCGGCCTTAAAGAGGATCCGTTCCCTACGGCATCTCGACGAGAGCCACAATTTAACATTGGTATGTCGAGATTTATCTGATCTGGGTACTTATGCCCAAGTTAATAATACAGTGTTTCGAATTCTTAAAGCATTTACGCCCGGACCTTATACTTTTATTTTAAATGCGACGACCGAAGTTCCTCGTTTAATGTTACATCCTAAGCGCAGAACATTAGGTTTGAGAGTGCCTGATAATCCTATTGCATTGGCTTTGTTGGAAGCATTAGAAGGTCCTTTGATGAGCACCACATTGAAACTCCCAGGTGCCGAGGCGCCTTTATCGGAACCAGGCGCCATTCAAGATTTATTAGGTAAGCATGTCGATTTAATCATTGATGGGGGTAATTGTAGTTTTGAACCCACGACTGTCGTTGATTTGTTGGGTCCTTTACCTAAAGTGATCCGTGTCGGGAAAGGCGATCCCAAACCGTTTGAATAAGCCATCACCCTAACCCTTCGTCCGGGAGAGTGAACAATATAAAATTCCCTCCCCCTTCGTCCGGGGGAGGGTTAGAGTGGGGGCGTAATTTTTATATGGAGAATAAGTTAGGTGGTTACATCAGTTTCACAAAATAAGCGTGTCGTTTCAGGCATGCGCCCAACCGGTAAGTTACATCTCGGTCATTATCACGGTGTGTTAAAAAACTGGATTAAGTTGCAGCACGAGTATGAATGTATTTTCTTTGTGGTTGATTGGCACGCGCTGACAACGCATTATGAAAACTCTCGCATCATTAAAGAAAATGTCTGGGAAGTCGTGATTGATTGGTTAGCGGCTGGTATCAATCCAGGTTCTGCTCATATCTGTATTCAATCATGGATCCCTGAAGTGGCTGAATTACATTTATTATTATCGATGATCACCCCTTTAGGTTGGTTGGAACGGGTGCCTTCTTATAAGGATCAACAAGAAAAGTTGAAAGAATTGGACTTAGCGACGTATGGATTTTTAGGGTATTCCGCATTACAAGCAGCGGATATTTTGCTGTATAAAGCCAGTTACGTACCCGTTGGAGAAGATCAAGTCGCCCATATAGAAATAGCTCGAGAAATCGCTCGGCGCTTTAATCATATATATGGTAGAGAGCCTGATTTTAACGAAATCGCCGAAGTTTCAGTCAATAAAATGGGGAAGAAGAACGCCAAGATTTATCGTGAACTCAGAAGAAAATACCAAGAACAAGGAGACGCTGCCGCCTTAGAAGTAGCTCAAGCCTTATTAGATGAGCAGCAGAATATTTCTATGGGGGATCGCGAGCGTTTACTGGGGTATTTAGAGGGTTCAGGCAGGATTATTCTTCCGGTACCAGAGGTGCTATTAACGGAAGATTCTCGGCTACCTGGCTTAGACGGGCAAAAGATGTCTAAGTCTTACCATAATACGATTATGTTGAGAGAAGATTTAGATCAAGTAGAAGCTAAGATCCGTACCATGCAAACGGATCCTGCCCGTGTTCGCCGTACCGACCCGGGAGAACCAGATAAATGCCCAGTTTGGGGTTTACACAAAGTATATAGTAATGACGAAGTCAAAAACTGGGTCCAAACCGGTTGTCGTAGCGCGGGCATTGGTTGTTTGGATTGCAAAAAACCGTTAATTGACGCCGTTAAAAAAGAGTTAGAACCGATTCAAGCTGCTGCAAAAGAATATGAAGCGAACCCCAAGTTAGTCGAGAGTATTGTTCGAGAGGGGACTGAAGTTGCTCGCGAGCAAGCTCGAGAAACCCTGATTGAGGTCCGTGAAGCAATTGGGTTGGATTATTAGCCCAAGTTTTGTGGTAGAATGCGCCTAATTTTATTTA
>JAFEDO010000221.1 GCA_018241565.1 Pseudomonadota bacterium | reverse complement strand
TCAACAAACTGTTCTCTAGGTACCTTGGTTATGGCATCCAATACTTGAGAATTACTAATGCCTTTTCGTTTTAAAGCTGAGAGTAAATCAGAAATAGATGGCATGTAGAGCCTTGGAATTTTTGATCTTCATATAAAAACATAAGCCCCCACCCTAACCCTCCCCCGGAGTACCGGGGGAGGGAATTATGATTTTTCTTCTCAAGTACTCCGAGAGAGAGAATTCTCACGTTCCCTCCCCCGGTACTCCGGGGGAGGGTTAGGGTGGGGGCAACAATACTAGTCTTTATGTTCACAATGACGACAAGTACAAAGATATTTAATCAATGCACCCACTGCTAAAACAGGAATCATAGATTCAAAGAAACGCATGAAGAACATATAATCGTGAAGTCTATCTAATGGTAATACTACGCCAAGAAATGCCATAACAACTGCAATTAACACAACCAAAATCGTAAATACTTTCCCTACCATAGGATTCTCCTCTTTAGTTAATTTGCTAAAGAAAAATATTGTTTATTTTTCTCTAAGGCGCTAAGTTTACAACCTCAAAAAAATAAAAGGTAGTAATTTAGTGACCCTAGACTATAGGCAATCTATGAAGAAAAACAATCTGCTTATCCGTTTTTTCTTAACTTTTTTTATGTTACTCAATATGGCAGAAGTTCTTGCGGCCACGAATTGGCAAGCCTTGAAACCGGGTTTAGAGTACACCCTTCTAACCCCAGACTATATACATCCATGGGCCAAAATACATGTATTCCGCTTTGATTTAGCGCAATACCGCTTAGCGATCACTTTAGCAAAGGACCATAAAGTACAAACTAGCACTGTTCAAGAATTGGTAGAAAAAGAACATGCTCTCATTGGTGTTAATGGTGGGTTTTTCACACCTGAACTGAAACCCATTGGGCTGCGTATTCAGGATGGAAAAACCCTGAGCCCCCTCAAAAACACCAGCTGGTGGGGTATATTTTATATTCAAGACGGCAAACCTTATTTAGCTTCCCCCAAAAATTACCCTCACAGTCCTAATATTACGTTTGCCGTACAAGGCGGACCCCGTTTAGTCAGCGAGGGGGAAATTCCCAACTTAAAACCAGGCATAGCAGAGCGTACAGCGATTGGGATTGATCACGAGGGAAAAGTACTTTTACTGGCTACTGAAAATACTCCACTCGCAACAGAAGATCTCGCTGAAATCATGCGAGCACCTTTGAGTGAAGATGGTTTAAACTGCGCGAATGCTCTTAACTTAGACGGCGGCACTTCTACTCAATTATTTGCGCAAATCGGAAACTTTGAACTCAATATTCCAGGCTACAACACGATTACAGATACCGTAATGGTGTTAGCGAAGTAACATTTCAATAATTTCACTCGTTTGACAATTTATACAAGTAAGTGATAACGTCGCTCTCCAATTATCTACTGACTACGCTGAGTAATAAGAAACGATCTATTAATTCTTCGATTGCAGTACGCTCATAGACTTAGGATAAGTATTCTCAAACATTGGAGATAATAAATGAAAACAACATCTATCTTCGGCTCAATACATTCTAATACGTTTTTTGCAAACAGAGTTGTAAGACAAAATTTTTATGGTAGTAATTTGAAAAAAACTTTTCGAGATTACTCTACCACTTCAACGGCGGCATCCTCCCCTCCTTTGCTTGGAATACATTATGTGCTTTGGTTTAACGGTGAAAAAGGCAATTGTGACGGCCCTGGATGGAAACACCCTGTAGATGGTCAAGTACGCAGACCATTTCAACAAGGCGATATTGTTAAATCATTTGCAGTTCCAAGCGGCTGTTACTCATCAAAAGATCCAAACAGTGCTTTCAATCATGCACTGCTATTCGGAGATCTTGGTATTGATTGTGTCATTTTAGATTTTACTAATACCGCAAAATTCGCCTCATTTAACGGAAATCCTGATTATCCTGCTGTTAATCCCACGCTGGATGGTTTCAGAACTGCTTTTGAACAATTCCCTTCTAGACTTCCTAAAAAACTACAAATAACTTTTCAAATGTCTTTAACTTGTTGGGGCGAACAATATAATACAAATTACGTTCCTGATGTTGGTACTCATAATAAGCTAGAAGTAAAATCAGCAATGAATCAATTTAAGGGAGATATGCTTCACTCTAGTGATGCAGGAAAATCCGAATTTTTTACCTACACCGATGCCATGAAAAATTATATCCTCAGGCTATATAAACACGCAAAATCTTTTCCTGATGAGGTAGTACTGATTGATGGTAAGCCTCTGATATTATTCTACTGTAATCTAGGAAATAACATTTTTGACCCATGGACGTTCGATCCATCAAAAGATGAAAAAAATAAATTTAAAAAAATTTTTTATGGGGACAGTCGGTTAGGATATCGATCAAATACATTCCCTGGAGCAGGAGTACCGCCTCTACCTTTGAAATTTGATGATGCATCAAAAATCGAAAGAGAGATCGAAGATGTATACGCTCAAGTTCGTGATAAAAGTGTTTATGATTTATTTACGGTAAGATTTACTATTGCACAACCTAACCCATTATTTTCCGTAGAAAATCACTCAGCGGAAGTATGGCCTTTTAGTGTGGCAATGGGTCAAAATGGAGAGGTACCAGGTTTTAAAGATTGTGGTTATGCTTCATTGCAACTTCCTGGAATCGAACGAAGCGCAGAAACATACAACCAATTTATTAAAGGATATAATGCGAGAAATCCAAAATTTATTTTTATTAAATCCTGGAATGAATTTTCCACAACAGATGAAGAAGGATACAAGAGCTATACAGTAGAACCAAATACTTATCATAAAAAGGATTTAGCTTACACCCCCAAAAATCCAGCGGTAAGAAAAGATGGTGCTTGGTTCTATTTCAAT
>JAFEDO010000220.1 GCA_018241565.1 Pseudomonadota bacterium | reverse complement strand
ATTATTTTCGGTACGCATGCGAGCTATCGCATTTTTTAACTGAGCATCATTAGCTTTCGAGTAAGTTCCAAGATGATGTAAACTATTAGAAAAAGTAGTTATAGATACAGTGGCATTTGGCTGAAAATCAAATAACAGTGTAGTTAGTTGAGATACAGCTCTTTTTAAATCAGGCAATGATTTCTCCATACTATCACTCACATCAAGCACAAAATAATAGTTTGGCGGTGTCATGGCCTGTGGTACAAAGAAATAAGGCGTTACTTTAATAGTCCTATTTGGTAATTCTTCAGTGGCATAAAATATTTTTTTAGATTCTAATGCACTAGTATTCAGAAATATAGTAGACGATAGAGTCGGATCTAAACCATCAACTTTAATGACGCTCTCAGGAATATCTTTCTGGTCTTTAAGATATTTTTTAATATCAAGCATTAATTTACTGCTGCTTTTATCGAAAGTAAGGTGAGGATATGTCAACAGATTAAACATTGGCGCATAATTAGAATGGGGCAAAGGTAATTCTATGACTCCAGATTCAGCTGAAAAAGAGAAGTTTTTACCTGACACTTTAATAATATAATCAAATAAGATTTGACACGCTCCGCGATTGGTTTCATCCGAGCATGTGGCGTTTTTAATTTCGCTATCAATAATGTCAGCAAGAGAGATTGATCTAACTTGTTGAGCCTCGCCTTCTTTCTGAACCACAGTATTCAATTGAGCGGCGAGTTGTTCCGCTTGATTGGCGTTTTCTCCAGTAAAGCTAAATACTCCTTCCATACTAAAAATAGCAATTCCCGTCGTATCGATCTTCATGGCAGATAAAAATGCTTCCATCGACTTTTTACGCAATAACTCATTACTTAGTACAGGTGCAGGCATATGAACTCCTTAGATATTAAGTTGGATGAAAAATTAGTCGCAATATACAATAAAGAATTTCTGCGATCAAATAATGATCATGGCATGTCTGGAAGTGACAATAGCTAAAGATAAGGAGATTAAGATGCGCGCTTTGGTTTGGTTTCGAGAAGACTTACGAATGCTCGATAATCCTGCGCTATTTTATGCGACTGAAGAGGCAACAGAAGGGGTAGCTGCAGTTTTTTGTGTAACGCCTAGCTTTTGGCAAAAGCATCATATGGCACCTATTCGCCAAAGCTTTCTTTTAAATGGTGTTTTTGAGTTATCCAATGAGTTAGCTAAAAAGAATATTCTGTTAAAAGTCATTCATGTAGAAAACGAAGATCATTTATCAGAAATGATTCATCAATATGCTGAGAGTATTGGCGCCAATGCTTTGTATTTTAATCATCAGTATGAAGTGAATGAGCAATCTCGTGATAAAAAGATTACTCGATACTTTCAAGATCGAGAGTATTTAGTTAAGTCATTCGACGATCAAATTATTTTTAAAGCGAATGAAATTCGAACTCAAGAAGGAAATCCTTTCAAAGTATTTACACCTTTTAAAACGGCTTGGATTAAACATGCTAGAATCCGTTTGCCAAGAATACTTCCAGTACCTGATAAACAATCAGAACCGGTAGGGGAGAGAACTTTAAATTTAACGCTGGAATCATCAGATCTAAGACTCTCTTTTTGGCCAGCAGGAGAAAAAGCAGCGCAACATCGATTAAAAGATTTTCTAAAGCATAAAATTTCTGAATATCATATTGCGCGAGATTTTCCTTTTATGGACGGTACCAGCAAATTATCTCCTTATTTAAACGCGGGCATGATTTCAACTCGCCAATGTTTTCATGCGGCATTACAAACTAATCAAGGCGAATGGGATTCTGGTAATTTAGGCGTAAAAACTTGGATCAGTGAATTAATTTGGCGAGAATTTTATAAACATATTTTAATTAATTTTCCCTATGTTTCTAAACATAAACCTTTCAAACCAGAGACCAGTTCTATCGAATGGCATCACGATGAGGATTTATTATTAGCTTGGCAAACAGGAAAAACAGGATTCCCATTTGTGGATGCGGGTATGCGTCAATTAAATGCGACAGGTTGGATGCATAATCGTTTAAGAATGGTCGTGTCTATGTTTTTAACAAAAACCTTATTCATCGATTGGCGTCTCGGTGAAAAATATTTTATTGAGAATTTAATTGATGGGGATCTCGCGGCGAATAATGGTGGCTGGCAATGGTGTGCTTCTACGGGAGCGGATGCAGCACCTTATTTTCGAATATTTAATCCAATCCGACAAAGCGAGCGCTTCGATCCTGATGGGCAATTTATACGGCAATATTGTCAGGAACTCTCCGAGCTAGATAATAAGTCCATTCATGAACCGAGTGATAGCTTGTTTAAGGGTAATTACCCAGCACCCATTGTCGATCATGATATTGCAAAAAATCAGGTTTTACGGGCATTTAAGCGTCTCAAAACAGAAAAATTGTGATATTATGCGCGCGCTTTGAATCTTCTACGGGAGTTTAGCCATGAGTACACAATTCGCTTCGATTGAAACCGCATTGGAAGACCTTCGCCAAGGGAAAATGGTCATTTTAGTGGATGATGAAGACCGTGAAAATGAAGGCGATTTGGTGATGGCCGCTGAAAAAGTCACGCCTGAAGCCATTAATTTTATGGCGAAATATGCGAGAGGCTTAATCTGCCTACCGATTTCTAAAGAGCGATTAGAAAAACTCAAAATTCCCATGATGGTTGAACACAATGCCGCAAAATATGAAACGGCATTCACCGTATCTATTGAAGCAGCCAAGGGTGTCACAACCGGTATTTCAGCACAAGACCGCGCGAGAACGGTACAAGTTGTGGCTGATCCTAACTCTGAACCCCATGATATTGTTATGCCAGGACATATATTTCCTTTACGCGCACGAGAAGGTGGGGTGTTAGTACGCGCAGGGCATACAGAAGGTAGTGTCGATTTAATGAAATTAGCAGGGTTACAACCCGTTGCTGTTATTTGCGAAACAATGACGGATGAAGGTTCTGCCGCTCGATTAAATGATTTAATAAAATTTAGTGAACAACACCATATAAAAATTGTTTCAATTACTGATTTGATTGCTTATCGAATGAAACATGAATCACTCGTGGATGAAGTGGCTTCAACTCGACTACCGCTCGCGCCTTATGGAGAATTTACTGCAAAGGTTTTTACGCATAAATATGATCGCAGTGAACATGTGGCTTTGATTCGTGGAGAAATTTCACCCGATAAACCTTGTTTGGTGCGCGTGCATTCACAATGTTTAACGGGAGATGTTTTTGGATCTGATCGTTGTGACTGTGGTTCACAATTAGATGCGGCGATGAAAAGAATCTCTGCAGAAGGTGGAGTCCTTTTATATATGAGCCAAGAAGGTCGTGGTATTGGATTAGCAAATAAAATAAGAGCTTACGCATTACAAGACACCGGATTAGATACGGTTGATGCGAATTTGCGTTTAGGTTTTTCTGCTGACCATCGAGACTATGGCGTCGGTACTCAAATATTACGTCATTTAGGTATTCGTAAAATGCGAGTACTCACGAATAATCCTAAGAAAATGTATGGAATTGAAGGATATGGGATTGAAGTTGTGAGTCGAGAACCTATTGAAACTATTCCAACGAAAGAAAATATTTCATATTTGCGTACCAAACGTGAGAAGATGGGACACATTTTGAATTTTGAAGAAAAATAAATGTAACCCCCACCCTAACCCTCCCCCGGAGTACCGGGGGAGGGAAAATTAAGATTCCATCTCCCAGAGTAGCGTGGAAGGGAAGACCAAAGTTCCCTCCCCCGGTACTCCGGGGGAGGGTTAGGGTGGGGGCAGTAAGTAATAAGAATAATAAAAAGGAAAAATAATAATGAAAAAAAGGATTGTCACACTAGCGTTTCTATCGGCTCTATTTTCTTATCAAAACGCTTTCGCAGCTTCTTACGACTTCTTTAATTTTAAAAAAGCACCGCCAAAAAATTCCCTGATTGCTGAAGAACGTTGGGATACTTTTGCATTAATCAACCAAGCTGTTTTACCAACCTATGGTTTCCTCGATGGTCGATTGCGAGTAGGTGCATTTGGTAATGTCGACGTCACTCCAAAGACTATGCAAAAGACTATGCCGGGCGAAGAAAATAATTACTTCGCTTTAAGTAATGTGGGAGCCAACGTCGATGGCGATTTAAATAATTGGATCCATGGTCATGTCGGTGTTGCTTACTACCAAACAAATAAGGGACAAGGCGACGTTAACCAAAGCACCGGTTTAATGTTAGATGATGCATGGGCAATATTAGGAGATTACAACAAAAGCCCGCTTTTCTTACAAGCCGGTCGGTTTTATTTACCTTTCGGTCTTTATGATCGCTACACCATTACACCCACGTTGCCGCAGATGCTTGCTGAATCTCGTGAAACCGCTGTTCAAGTGGGTTTCTTAGATTGGTATGGATTTTCATTATCTGGTTATGGGGGGCAAGGATTTGTGACGCAAAACGGTTCAAAAATTCAAGGTGATATCAATACGGGTGCTTCGTTATTGTATCAAAAGAATTGGAATCAATTTCGCTTTTTAGCGGGCGTTCAGTATATGTATAACATGTTAAATACGAATGCTTTGCGTGAAGGGGGCTTATATACAACTAGTCCCAATACGGGAATCACTAACGTTTATACTCAGCGAACAGATGGTATTGCCGTCCAATTGAGAGGCGGGTATGGCCCCATCGATGTGTTTGCTGATTATGTAAGCGCACTCAGAGGATCGAACAATATTGCTTTACTGAGAACGGATCCATCAAATCCAGCAACCGCTGTTCCTGGCGCTAAACCTAGTGCTTGGGATATTGGCGCAGCTTACCATTTCACGGCGTGGAATAAGCAATTTACGATTGATGGTTCTTACCAACGTTCTTATCAATCGGCAGGGCTTTATGTATTTAATGCCATGCCTAATCATCCCTTCCCTCAAGCACGTTATATCATTGCTGGGACTGTGGATTTGATCAAAGACATGGCGTCTATTCAAATTCAATGGGGACATAATTATTTATATCCCGTTGGACAAGGAGATAGTGGTCGCCAAGGGGATGATGCGACGATTCGGTTGTCGTTGAGAGTTTAAAAAAGATATAGAGTGAGTGCCTGTTTGTGTCATTTAAATAGAGAATAAATATTTCAAAAGGAGAAAATAATGAATAACCCAATTAAAAAAACTATTTTTATTATGCTACTGAGCGTTCTGGGATTTTTGTTCATGAGCGCAGCTAATGCTGACCAGACGTGTGGTGGTGTTTCACTTCCTCCGGATAGTGCGGCTATTAGTATTTGTGGCGCTAATCCTTACCCTCTAGAATGGTGGTGTAATGGTAAAGGGGCTTGGGAAACACGTGTATGTTGTGGGCAGAACGCTGTAAGTAATGTTTGTGGGCAGATTGAATATAATAACGCAAATTGCCCAAAGGGATTTGCTGATACAACGAATGTTGGAGTTCCACAAGGTTGCAGTGAGAGTTTGGCCCAGCTTAGCTATAACTACTATGGCAATGGGCAGCTATGTGGGAATATGTGTCAAGGATGTAAGAAGTCTCCAAAGCGCAAGCCCTTTAAATACTAAGGTTTAAATTGTTAGCCAAAGGTTTTATTGGATTGCGGATTTGAAATCCAATTTACCTTTGGCGATCATTTTCTCGAGCTCACCTAATGTAATATCTCGTCCTTTTTCATCATGCCGATATTTGTATTCGATAGTTCCATTATCTAAACCACGTTCACCAATCACTAGGCGATGTGGGATACCAATTAAATCCATATCTGCAAACATGGCACCAGGGCGTTCATTACGATCATCGAAAAGAACTTCAATACCTGCGTTCATTAACTTTTTATAAAGATCATCAGCAGCATCTTTAACTCTTTGAGATTTATGCATGCCAATGGGCACTAAGGCTACTTGAAACGGCGCAATGCTTGTTGGCCAAATGATACCGTTTTTATCATTGTTTTGTTCTATAGCTGCAGCAACGATTCGTGATACGCCAATGCCGTAACAACCCATCAGTAGAGTAGTGGCTTTTCCTTGTTCATCTAGAACAGTCGCTTGCATGGCACGACTATAATTATCCCCTAATTGAAAAATATGTCCGACTTCAATGCCTCGACATGAATGCAATCGACCTTTGCCATCGGGGCTTAAATCACCATCAACAACATTTCGTAAATCTGCAATTTCAGTGTATGTCGCATCGCGAGTCCAATTCGCATGGATATAATGCTGTTGTGATTCATTAGCACCGCAAACAAAATCT
>JAFEDO010000021.1 GCA_018241565.1 Pseudomonadota bacterium | reverse complement strand
CGTCGGTATATGGAAATTAAAATCTTGTAAATTAATTACTGAAGAGGGTCAAACATTGTATCCTTTTGGAGAAACTCCGTCAGGGTATTTGTTTTATGAAAATCATGGTTTTATGTCTTTACATATAACACGAGGACCTCAAAAGCCAAATGAAGCAACAGGATTAACTGATATTACCGCTGAAGAGGCCAGAGATGTTTTAATGGATTATTTTTCTTATTGTGGAAAATATGATGTCGTAGAAAATACAATTTATCACTATATTGAAATGTCCACGAACCCTAATTGGGTTGGTATGGCGCAAGAGCGACGTTGTTCTTTGAAAGACGATGTGCTCACGATACAAAACCCATTGTCTTACGAAAAAAAAGAAGTGCAGTTGGCATTAGTTTGGCAAAGAGCCCATGGCTTGGAAAGCGCTTAAATTTTGTCGTGAAATTGTTTAGCTAAATAATCTAAAACGAAAATCATTTTTTCATTAATGTCAGAAACATTTGCAGTTGATAATTCGTGCGCAGATTGAATGTATTTTCCAGGTTTTAAATCACCCGGGCAGTGTTCTACCATTCCTTTTAATAAAGATGCCGTAATTTCCATGTGAAATTGCAATGCATAAACGCGATCACCATATCGAAAAGCTTGCTTTGGGCATCCATCACTTTTTGCTAATAACTCAGCACCCTCGGGGATTCCCGGCATATCATTATGCCAATGAATGACATCGAACACAGGAGAAAAATTCTTAAAGATAGGATCTTGTGTGCCTGCATCAGTTAAGGTGATTGGAAAAATCCCCACTTCTTTATTCGGACTTCGTTCTGTTGCGGCACCTAAGGCTTCTCCAATAATTTGCGCACCTAAACAAAAGCCTAAAATAAATTTTTTGTGATTAATGGCAGATTTTGTCAAATTGATTTCATCTTTTATATAAGGATAACGATCACATTCTAGTGGACTTTGTGGTCCACCCATGATGATTAAAAAATCAAACGCCGAAGGAGCGGGTAATTGTTCCCCTCGATAAGTATGAGTCTCAGAAATTTGAAATCCTTTTTCATTTGCCCAGTCTGTGATAATGCCTGGTTTTTCAAAAGGAGCGTGGATGATGGAATGTAGACGCATTAGTTTTCCGGTTGATAAAATTATTTTATTGAATTTCTGCTTGTTGGAGCTCGCTAATTGGTAAATTAGTAACTTCTGATACAAATTGAACATCTTTTCCCATTTTAAGAAGTTGGATAGCAATTTCTTTTGCGGAGCCCAGATAACCTATTCTCCACCCTTCTGCCCAGCCTTTCTCCCATCCTTCCATCCACCCTCTTATCCAGCTTTCTTTCCATATTTCTTGCCATCCTTCTTCTCGAAACATTTCTGCAATTGTCATATTCCACTCCTTTGTTAATAAGATTATTTTTATTGCGATGCTTCTTGTGGAATTTCGCAAATAGGTAGCTTAGTAATCTCTGCTATGGATTGAATGTCCATTCCTCTTTTAAGAAGCGTCAGAGCAACTTCTTTTATGCCTTCACGTTTCCCTTCTTGTTTCCATTCGTTTTTACTTTCTCGCCTCCCTTCTTGTCTCCCTTCTTCTCGAAACATTTCTGCAATTGTCATAGCTTCTCCTCCCAAAGAATTTGGTAAATCGTGGTTTATAAAGTCAATAAATGCTTCTTTATCGTTTACTTCGCCGGTTTCCGCGCAGTAGTTTAACATGGTCAGAACATAATCTTCACCACCCTCTTTTACTATAAAATGAATCATGGGTGCCGATTTTTTTAAGTGAAGAAGAAAGTCTCTTTCTCGAATATGTTTCATAATAAATTCAAAAAGACCTGTCCATGGGTGACTATTTAAAACCTCATCTGGAATTTGAGTCAAATCAATTAATTGAAACTTAAGTAAAGACTCCTCTGCCAGTGATCGACAAGGACCAAATAAATCAAAAATATTTGTCGAATATGAGTAAGCATTTTTCCCATTATAAAATACGATGGGATAAACAACTGGCAACACGTTTTCATTAGTTTTCGAAATGTGTTGCCGCATGATCTTTACTGTATATTCCAATAGTCTGAATGGCATGAGCTCTTCAGGCTTACCTTGGTGTTCACACAGCAGATACAAGTATCCCTTTCGTATAGGAGTACTCTGATCTCCTCGTAAGTTAACAGAATATAAAACATCACTGATCAGCAACGAGAGACTAGGATCGATAAACGTCTCTTTACAGGGCGTTAGTGAATCCAAATCTATTTGTTGCAAGACAGATGCTGGTAAATGACTTTTGAAAAAATCTTTCGCCACTCTAATGTCTGTCATTATCGCCTTAAAAAACCTATCATGAGGTGAAACAATCCTTTGCATAATGCGCTCCACGGCTATGATTAACGGCATCCTGCCTGTTTACCAATTTGAAGCATCCTGGCCAATGATATTACCAAATAAGTAAAAATTGGCAAGAAATTTTTCAAGTTTTTGTTGACGACCGATAGAGCGTGCTGCTAATTTGCTCAAACTATTACTGTTTCAAGAATATATACGAGAGCATGTTTCAATTTGTTTAAGTGGACGGCTCGATGGGAGGATAAAATCACAAAAAAAGAAGGGAAAGTTCTTATGCCTCAATACACAGAATCTCAACTTCACGAAGTTTTAAAAAATCAATTTGGATTTAACGCTTTTAGACCAGGGCAATTAGAAGCAATCATGGCTTTATTAAATCATGGCGAGCTTCTTTGCATTCAGCCAACAGGGCATGGAAAATCATTATTATATCAATTGCCAGCGACTTTATTAGAAGGTGTTGTTTTAGTCATTTCACCACTGATTGCGTTGATGCGTGATCAACTCGAGCAATTAAAAAATCGATTTCATATTTCTGCTGCGAGCATTAACTCGGATCAAGGTGAAGAAGAAAATCAAAACGTTCGCCGAATTGTGCAAGAAGCGCGAGTGAAAATCTTATTCGTTTCTCCAGAACAACTCGATCACATCGATCGTTTCCAATTTCTTTTGTCTTTGCCCATCAGTTTAATTGTTGTCGATGAAGCGCATTGTATCTCAACATGGGGCCATGATTTTCGACCGAGCTATCGACAAATTATTCATTTAGTCAAAGCGCTAAGAGACAAAAGCCATGACATAAAAATTCTGGGATTAACCGCTACCGCGAATGCAAAAACAGAAGAAGACATTAAACAACAACTATCGCAAGAGGCTAAAAAGATAATTGTTTATCGTGAAAACATGAATAGACCGAACATTCAGTTATCTGTTGTAAAAGCGAAAAGTGTAGGAGAGAAATTGCTGATTTTAGAAAAAATAATTCAGCAATTAGAGGGAGTGGGTTTAATTTATTGTGCCACGCAAGATAATACAGAATTAGTCGCAGAATATTTAAAAACCAAAAATATTCATGCGGCCAGTTATCACGCAGGATATGAGGCTGAAATAAAACAAAAACTACAACGTGATTTTTTAAATAATCAATTTAAAGTGATTGCCGCAACCAATGCATTGGGTATGGGAATCGATAAATCTGATTTGAGATTCATTATTCATTTTGATATTCCAGGATCAATCACAGCTTACTATCAAGAAGTCGGTCGTTGTGGTCGAGATGGATTGCCTGCTAAAGGTATTTTGTTGTATCACTTTGAAGATACGAAAATTCAGGAACATTTTATTG
>JAFEDO010000219.1 GCA_018241565.1 Pseudomonadota bacterium | reverse complement strand
TTACCAGTTTTTATTAATCCACGATTTTCTAAATACTTTAAGAAACGCGCTTGATAAATCGCTTGCAGTGGACCTAGGCCCATAGACACTGTGGGGAATTGCCAAAAGTTTTTCATTAACCAAGGATGTGGATAAGAAGATAAACCGTCGACTTCCACCTCTTCTCGAAAATGATCTAATTGCTCTTCCGTTAAACGACCTTCTAAAAACGCTCTCGCATAAATACCTGGGGAAGAATGGCCTTGGATATAGAGTAAATCACCACCATGCTCAGCGGTCGGTGCATGGAAAAAATAATTGAAACCAATATCATATAAAGTTGCTGCAGAGGCATACGTTGCGATATGTCCACCCAATTCAGGCTTTTTCTTGGTGGCTCGTAAAACCATTGCAGCAGCATTCCAGCGAATAATTGCCGCTAAACGCTCACCTGCATCATTATCATCGGGATAGTGTGCTTCTTCATGGGGAGCAATTGTATTAACATAAGGTGTCTTACAACCCGCTGCAAAATTAAGCCCCGCTTTAGTCGCTTCTTTTTGCAATTGCTCTAATAAGAATTTTGCGCGTTCAGAACCATCTTCACGCAATACTGTAGCAAGTGCATCTAACCACTCTCGAGTTTCAATCGCATCAATATCAAGATTTTTATTTTCTTCAGACATCTAAAACCTACCGTTTATCACAAAATGCAACACATTGAGTATTTGTTACGACTCGACCACCACAGATTTCATAACAAGAACGATAACTGGACTCACATTGTTGTTTAGTCGTATCGGCACTACAAAAAGAACCGTAAAAATCATTCCAATGGCCTTTTTTATCATGATGTCTATGATGTCGTTCTTCTCTCATATTTATTTCTTCACGCAATCTACAATTTTGATACTCTGCTTCAGCAAGGTGAAAGCATTGTAATTTTACCTGTTCACACTGCATCGCACACATTTTTCCCTGCATATCAACCGGTGGTATGTAATTATAATTAGTCCTATACATAGGCCCACAAGCTGTTACTGCAAAGAAACATACTATTACCATGGCTATGCGAAACATTAAAAAATCCTCCAGACTAGATAACCGATTCAGTGACTACCTTTTTAAGAGACTTTCCCACCACACATTTGGAAACAAGCGCGAAAATCATCTTCACACTGACAAGTAAAATCTGCAGCACAAGTATTCGGTAAATAAAAATCCGTTACTTGACGATCAGCTGGTTTGCCTTCTCGTGTTCGAGCAGCAACATATTGTTCATAATCAAATTTTGCTTGGTCCTTTGCTCGTGTTTGACAATTCTGTTGTTCAGCATCACAAAATTGATCACAAACATTTTTTGTTTCCTGACATTGCATCACACAAGCTTGTCCTTGAGGAGACTTAGGCGGTTCAAAAGAATAACTCTTCTTTGGAGTTGTACTACATGCTGTTAAAGCTAACAAACTCAACAAAACTAATCCTCTGAAAAATACTTTCATAAATCTCCTCATAATATTCAATTCACTTAATAAACTAACGAACTCAACGTAGACAATGCGATCAACACGACGGCAACAATTAATGCTCTATCAATCAAAGCTGCTGTTTCACGATTTTCATCCATGTCAGCATCTGCTTCATCTTGAACATCCGCACCTAATGCAGCTAAACCACATTCATTCAGAATGACAGCGTTTCCTGATAACCCACTCCATATTTTTTTCAACCAACATTGGAAGCTTGGCATGAAGTTACCAACTAGTGCATAAATAAGCGCTGTAATACGAATTGGGATCCATTCTAATATTTGTTGAACTAATTCTGCAGGACGTGCAACTGTCATATTGTTTTGTACAGCATATGGATACAACAAAGTGATTAGTCGATAGAGCAATGCGCCAGCAGGACCTGCTAAAATAAACCAAAATAATACGCTGAAAATTCCCGTATTGGCACGTAGGAATAGTGCTTTTGTTAAAGAGCGATTCACTGTCGAACGATCAGCAGGAATCACAGAACCTAAAATCGCTGCTAACTCTTCATCTGCAGCTTTAGGATCTGTTTCCTTAAATTGGAAATAATTTTTGATGTGATAAAACAAATCATCTGGACCAAAACAGAATAGTAGCACGACGACATTTAATACTATGTACAACAATCCGTGCATAGGTCTCATGAGTAAACAACTCAAAATACTTAACACAATGACTGGAGGCAGAACAATTAACGCCAATCCAACCCAAGACTTCCAAAAACTTTCATTTTTTAGATAAGACTTCAGCAATGAAATATAACTCACAAAAAGTTGCGAAAACTTAAATCGATTAAGAAACACACCGATATTGAGATATCGTTCTAATCCCAAACAAATTAAAACTACGATGAGGTTCATGATATTTTCCTTTCCTTAGTGAAATAAAATTTAATACTCAAGACTTCTTCCCCCCCCACCCTAACCCTCCCCCGGAGTACCGGGGGAGGGAACAATATAATTTTCTCTCCTCGAATACCCAAGAGAGGGAAGAATATAATTCCCTCCCCCGGTACTCCGGGGGAGGGTTAGGGTGGGGGTCTCTTAATCCCTTCGCATCTTCTCCGTTAACGCTATCGGCGTTGGGTAGCGCAAAACTACAATATATGACGACACAATAAAAGTAATAATTGTCATCGCCTGAATGAAATAATTGGCTGTACTACTGATTAACGCACCCTCAGCGGCCATCGCAGCCACCAACAAAGAAAATTCACTGGCTTGCCCTAGTCGAACACCCACTTCTGATGAAATAGCCTTGTTTTCACCTGAGCGACGCAATAATACATAAAATATAGCCGGCTTGGATATCAAAATAACAACCGCAAGCACAAGCGCTGGAATAAATACGACTGAGAAAAATTCTAAATTGAAACCCGCCCCAATTGAAAAGAAAAACAATACTAAAAAGAAATCCCTTAACGGCTTCAGACTCTCAGCAATATATAGAGCGATAGGACTCGCCGCCAATGCGACTCCACCGATAAAGGCACCAATTTCCAGTGATAAGCCAAACATGCCCCCTAGCTGGGCGATACTTAAACACCAACCTATCGATAGTAAGAATATATATTCCTGCGTTCGATCAAAACGAGCGATTAATTTTACGAGTACATATTTTTCCATTAAAAATGCGAATGCGATTAAAGCTGGTAATGCGATCACGACGTTCACTAAATCTCGAATCGATAATCCATCTCCAGTAGACGCACCATGTAATACTAATAAAACAATGATAGCCAGTAAGTCTTGTATCAATAGAATACTGATCATGACTTCACCGGTGTGTTGATGATGCAAAATGGTGGTGGGTAATAACTTCAAACCGATGATAGTACTTGAGAACATACTCACTGCACCAATCACTAAAGACTCATGCAAAGAAAATCCAAACCAAAATCCAATCACGGCGCCTAGTAAGCCAAATAACAAAGAACTCACCACAGAAACCCAAGTTGCTTTACGTAACATATGTAATAAATTCTGCGGATGTAAATGCAACCCCAGTAAAAATAACAAGAATAAAATACCCACATCGCTGACTTGCTCAATCAAAGTAGAATCGCCCACCCAGTGCAATCCCCAAGGTCCTAACAAAACTCCGAGCAAAATATAAGCAACTAGCAAAGACTGGCGCGTGTAGAGAGCGAGAGTTGATAAAACCGCAGCTCCCGTAAAGATTAAAAAGATAGTGAAAACGACCATTTGATTGCCCATAATGGGCGCGGATTTTACTTAAGTTTTCTTAGAAAAGATAATGCAATTTGTCATTACGATTTAAATGAAATTATATCGGTGATCTACCACTAGGATCCCAGCTCTCGTGTGGGAAAAACAAAAGCACACGATCTCAAATATTCGGTTTATCTGGCTTTACGGTGTGCAATTATGCTCTGGCCTTCCATTGTTCGTTTCAACCTTATCTACGGTGGGGGAAGAAGTATGCCCATAATTCGTGAGCAAACCAGGAGTTCCAAAACGTATATACGCATCCTTTTCACTCCAATCGATGTGCTTCCAAAGGCCATAAAAAATCGTGCTAGTTGTGAACAAAGCCACTACCGATGGCATTGCCTCATCTAAAACTCGTACTACAGCCTCTTTCTTCGGCCAAAAAGAAAACTTGATCATCTTTATCCTCCACTTTTTTGAATCACAATTTCATTGAGTAAAATAAATTATCTTGAATCATTTTTTTAATATAACTACACGAGATAAAACCGACTGAAACCACTAGAATAAACTCAAGTTGTCGAAGAAGTCTAAAACAGCGAAATTAACAAATCAAACACAATCTAGGCGATGAATCATGAGCTCACTGTAGTCTACACAATACAATTTAACCTCTATTTTGTCGACTGCAGAATACAAAAAAGGTATATTTTATATGCTTAATTTCTATTAATGAATGATTTTAAGCATATAAAATATAGCAAAAATCGTTTTTATGCTATATAATGTATGCAGGATATACATTTTACGGTGAAAATTTACATATGAAATATATCAAAAAAGAGCGCATCTCTGGGATAGGACAAACAGAGCGAGAATTCCTATCCAAATTGTTACGCGCGACAAAAATCACTATTTCTGTGTCTGAAGCCGCGAATATTCTTGGATTAAAACAAGATCAGGCGGCAAAAATACTGGCAAGGTACAACAAAAAAGGTTGGCTGAAACGAATTCAACAAGGCGTTTACCTACCGGTCCCTATTACCTCTCTAACAAGCGACATTGTAGCTGAAGATCCTTTTGTTATCGCAGAAAAACTATTTTCACCATGCTATATCGGAGGTACAAATGCAGCAAATTATTGGGATTTAACAGAACAAATATTTCGAACAACCACGATTATGACTCAAAAAATGGTGAGAAATAGAAAATCCAAAATCGCTGGTAACGAATATCTCATTCATACATTAAAACCTCTTTATTTTTTTGGTCTTAAAACTGTTTGGTTAAACGATATAAAAATTAAAATATCAGATCCAACACGCACGATCGTTGATATGTTAATGTTTCCATCTTTTTGTGGCGGTTTGAATTTTATAATTGAGGTGTTACAAAACTATTATCGTTCTCAATATAAAGATATGGACCTGCTAATCAATTATCTTGAAACAGCCAAAAATGGAGCTGCAATAAAACGCTTTGGGTTTTTAGTCGACATATATTTTCCGAATGAAAAAAAAGTAATTGATTATTGTTTAAAGAATTTAACACAGGGATATGTAAAACTTTCCCCATCACTTGATTGCTCTAAACTAATAAGGCGCTGGCGTCTATGGGTTCCAAAAAATTGGAAGAGAAAATTTTATGATAAATAAACAAGAAATAATGGATTATGCTAAAGAACATGATTTAGGCGTTAATATTATAGAAAAAGATTATGTTTTAAATTGGTTACTCGCCGGTATTACAAATAATAAAAAATTACGTACTCAATGGATTTTTAAAGGTGGCACTTGTCTTAAGAAATGTTACTTTGAAAAATATCGTTTTTCAGAAGATCTCGACTTCACGATAAAAAAAGGCTCTGATATCAGCAAGGATTCTTTAAAATCTGAATTTACAAATATTGCAGAATGGGTTTATGAAACCTCTGGCATTGAAATCTCCATTGAAAACTTAATTTTTGAAGAATACAAAAATCCGAGAGGACACCTATCAATAGAAGGAAAAGTAGCTTACAAAGGACCATTGCAACGAAACAGAGGCGGCAAGAATTATCCAACAATAAAATTAAACTTAACTGACGATGAAATTATCGTTTGCAATTCTATATCCCGATCCATCTATCACCCTTACTCTGATCTTCTTGATAAGAATATGGTCGTACAAAGCTATTGTGTCGAAGAAATTTTTGCAGAAAAATTACGTGCGCTTATCGAACGTTTAAGTCCTCGTGATTTGTATGATGTCATTCATCTGCATACTGATAAACGATGGAATCCCAGTAAACCAATATTACTAAACGTTTTAAAAGAAAAATGTGAATTTAAAAATGTTCAAATACCAACAATGAAATTGATAGAATCTCTCCCAAACGTCAAAGATCTTGAAGCCGATTGGCACGATATGCTAGCGCATCAAATTGCAAACTTAGAACCCTGTGAATATTATTGGAGTCAGTTATCTACCGTTTTTGAATGGCTATATTCAAAAGAAAAATAAAATGTCATATTTTTAGTAATAAAACCTTAAAACTCCGCATGACCTGGGGTTCTTGGGAATGGAATAACATCTCGAACATTGCTTAAGCCAGTGACGTAGCTAACAAGTCGCTCTAATCCTAGTCCAAATCCTGCGTGGGGGACGGATCCATAGCGACGCAGATCTCGATACCACGCATAAGTTTCTTTACTCAATCCCATGTCATCCATGCGAGCATCCAACACATCTAATCGTTCTTCACGTTGGCTACCCCCGATGATTTCACCAATGCCTGGTGCCAAAACATCCATAGCAGCAACCGTTTTATTGTCATCATTTACTCGCATATAAAAACTTTTAATTTCTTTTGGGTAGTTACATACGATGACTGGAGATTTGAAATATTCTTCTGCTAAATATCTTTCATGTTCTGATTGCAAATCTAAACCCCAACTTACAGGGAATTCAAATTTCTTAGATGCTTTTTCTAAGATAGAAATAGCTTCTGAGTAATCGACCCGTTCGAATGTGCCTTTGATAATTTTTTCAAGGCGCGTCATACATTCTTTATCAATGCGTTCAGCAAAAAATTGCATATCTCGTTGTGATTCATTTAACACGGTTTCAAAAACAAAACGTAGTAATGCTTCAGCCAAGGCTGCATTATCCGCTAAATTAGCAAAAGCAATTTCTGGTTCTACCATCCAAAACTCTGCTAAGTGACGACTGGTGTTAGAATTTTCAGCGCGGAATGTGGGGGCAAACGTATATACTTTGCTTAACGCTAAACAATAAGATTCTAAATTCAATTGACCTGATACCGTTAAAAACGCTTCTTTACCAAAAAAATCATGCGCAAAATCTGGTTTTCCGTCGAGTGTTTTATGGAGATTCGCAAAATCTAATGTGCTCACTCGAAATAAAGACCCCGCACCTTCGCAATCACTGGCCGTAATAATCGGTGTATGAACCCAAAAAAATCCTTGCTCATGAAAGAAACGATGTATTGCTTGTGAAATGCAATGACGCACTCGCGTCAATGCACCAATGGTATTAGTTCGTGGTCTTAAGTGAGCTACTTCTCGTAAGTATTCTAAAGTGTGATGTTTCGGTTGAATGGGATATGTATCTGGATTTTCTACCCAACCCACCACTTCGATTTGCTCTGCTTGTACTTCACAAGGTTGTCCTTGTGCTGGGGACTCCACTAATTTGCCATGTACTTTGACAGCACATCCTGCTGTTAATTTTAAAATTTCATTTTCATAATTAGATAATGTGTTAGGAACAACAATCTGTAACGCGTCAAAACAAGAACCATCATGCAACTGAATGAAAGAAACACCAGCTTTAGAGTCTCGACGGGTACGTACCCAACCCTGTACAGTAATATCAGAATTAAACGGGATTTTTTGAGATAACATGCTTGAAATTGAAGTCATTTTATACCTACCATTTTTCATTTTCTTTTACTACACTTGGCAAGCTTGAAATACCCAGCCGCGAGTCAGCAAGGCGACGAGATAGCCAGCACTTGAATCAGTAGGATTATGACATGCATCAAAGGAAAGAGATACTCCATGCAATCTAAAACCATAAAAAAGTCAAACCCACTGAATTACTGTTTTTTAATTTATTTTTTTTCGTTTTTCTTTTTTATCAACTCACCTGCCCTGCAAGCGTCTCCTACTAAATGCGTGCAAATATTTTATCTTCACAACCTTGATCTGGCCAACCCCTCAAAAAAATTCCCCAATCTTTTAAATGCCATCTATTTAAAAAACTTATTAGGACATTTTCCAAATATTGAAAGCCACATACTACCCATTGAAGAATATAAATCAGGACAAATTGAACAGTGTTTCACATCATTCTACCTCGGCACAAAATCTACCAGCACAATCCCTCAAACTTTTTATCAAGACTTCATAAATACTAAAAAAAATGTTGTTTGGATTAATTATGGGATTGAAAGCTTTAATCAGCCTTTGCAAAATATTTGGGGAGTCAAATATCAAGGTGTTTCTGAATTAGATCCGGCACATCTCGATAGCCATGGTGAACCCGGATTTTATAAATATTTTGATTATAAAGGAGAAGTGTTTGAAAAAACTTTCCAAAAAAT
>JAFEDO010000218.1 GCA_018241565.1 Pseudomonadota bacterium | reverse complement strand
CTTAAATTTAATATGCAGCTCTTACCGGAAATTATTCAAAATGAACTTGATAGAAAATGGTAATTTTCGTGGGGATCTGTCAGATCCTGAGCGTCAGCGAAGGATCTCACTGAGATCCTTCGCAAAGCGAGGAATGATAAATGTACGTAGTAGCCGTAGCCTTGATGCGATTTTTGCATCAAGGAGTCTTGGAGATTTCAAACCTTGATTTCGCAAGCTCAATCAAGGCTACACAATGATGAATTCATTTTTAATCGGAGATTTAAATGTTAAAAGAGTTAAAAGAATATATTGGTGGAATACTAAAATTTATTTTCATAAAAGGAAATTCCGCATTATATGCATCAGCTCAAGAATTATTAATCCTTTATAATTTAATTTCTTTTTATGAATTGATGCAGAAAGATGCCAACGAAGCGGAAAAAATAGAAGATAATCTTCTATTGGTTGTTTCAATTATCGCTTCACTTCCGTTAGTACTTAGTAATTTTTGTGTTGCTTGCCAAGCTATTGAGAACACAACTCGTAAAGCAATATCATTTATTCCAAAAATTAATACTATGGAAGAAAGTCACACTCCCTTAGATTACTTCGATGATTTGATGAGAAATAGAGTAGTTCGGATCCCAATTGGAGTCTTAGGTGCAGTTTCATCAGTAGTTTTTTCTGGAATTTCACAGATAGTACTAGAACTCCCCATTCTTGATACTATTATAGGTATAGCAGCTATTAATTGGGTGCTGACCCTATTAACAGTAGTCGTTCCTTCATTAGGAGGGCGCTTGTCTTCGGAATTTTTTATACGTTCAGGAGATCTTGTAGCGCCTCCACATTCTAATCACATTGCAAATTCACTTGCTCAGTACATGGTTTCATTGCGAGCTCGTAAATTGCGAGAAAAATCAGAGCCTGGTTTCCTTATCGATGATAATGTATTACATGAAGTTTTCCGTGCACCTGAGGCAGACAAAGAAATACAAAGTCAAACTGAGAATGAAAACAAAATTTATTTTCAGTACTTCAAAAAATTCGTTGTAATATCCCAGTATTTCGATGTGCTTGGGAGCGCTTTTACTACTTTCATAGATGTGCCCCTTTACTGTAATCCTATTCTGCGATTAGCTAAGGAAATAATAGATGATGTAAGCGTTGATGGTGAGATAGATACTTTAAGTGTAACTGGAATTGCAGTTATTGCATCTATGGTGGCATTCTTTGTATCGTTATCTTCATTTTTTATTAATCAATCTTTAACTCACGTAGAAGCCGGAGAACATTATATTGGATTAGAGACCAATAAATGGGTAAATCATATTAAAACAGCGATCAAACTAATGACGGCGCCGCTCGCAATAGGATTTAAAATGACTGCAACGATGATTGCGGTTTACAGCTTATTGGAACGCTGGGGATTAGAGGCAGAACTTATGGGATTATCCGAAGATAATTGGATGTCGTCTCCAAAGGCGCTACTTACAATTGTATTGGGGGTTGGTGCATTAGTTTCTAATACGGCATTAAGTACAGTGCCAGTGAATTGTATGAAACCTTCTTTAAAAGAAGGGCGATCTCAGGGTGATGAAGAAAGCAGAAATCCGGAAAAAAATAAGTTGCTCTCTGGAGTTATGAGCAAAACTTATAATACTAATTCCCCCGCACCTGCTGTGTAAAAGCATCGGAAAAAACGTTTTCATTGTAGCCCGGGTTACGGAAATCGAGCTGCATTTTGTTATCCTGAGTAGTGCTTGTCATCCTGAGCGTCAGCGAAGGATCTCATGGTAACATCGAGATCCTTCGCTGACGCTCAGGATGACAAGATCACGCAGGATCACAAAGCACACTGCAAAAATTAGTAGCCGTAGCCTTGATGCGATTTTTGCATCAAGGAGTCTTGGAGATTTCAAACCTTGATTTCGCAAGCTCAATCAAGGCTACACAATGACGAATTCATTTTTAATTGGAGATGGTAATGTTAACAGCGTTAAAAAATTATATTGGTGGAATACTAAAGTTTATTTTTATCAAAGGAAGTGCCACATTATATGCATCAGCTCAAGAATTATTAATTCTTTATAATGTAATTTCTCTTTATGAATCTTTGCAAAAAAATCCTAATGAAGAAGACAAAATAGCCGATGACGTTCTATTAGTTTTTTCAATTGTCGCTATGGTTCCATTGATACTGAGTAATTTTTGTGTTGCTTGCCAAGCTATTGAGAACACAACTCGTAAAGCAATATCATTTATTCCTAAAATTAATAATATCAAAGAAAGTCACACCCTCTTAGATTACTTCGATGATTTAATGAGAAGCAAAGCGGTTCGGATCCCGCTCGGGTTCTTTAGCGCGTTTTCATCAGTCATGTTTTATGGAATGTTCATGTTAGCACCCACATCACTCGAGAAAGATAAACTATTTTCTTATTGGTTATGTGGACCACTAGTAGCGTTTTTCACAGTATTAAACTGGCCTTCAGAATTTTTTCTGCGCTCAGGAGATCTCGCAGCGCCTCGACATCCTAACTACAGCTTAAAGTTATTTGATGACCGTATGAAACGATGGGAAGCCAGTAAGATGCGAGATCGCTTCGTGGATAGAATGTTAAGGGAAATCACTTCATCGCAAGAGTGGGTTAAAACTTATTCTGATGCCTTAAAGAATGAGTCAATAACACCTTTAGAGGTGGCCCCACTACAAGATTATATTGAAACTTTAGATCCAAAAGAGCCATTATACATATATTTATTGCAAGCCCATGCTAAAGTTTTGAGTGATTATGCTGATATGTTGGGATCGTTTCTTTGCGATTTGATACCCGATGAAATTTTAGGGGAAAAGAAATATTCACCGAGTTCTCATTCTCATGTTACAACTATGAGAGCCTATATTAAAGCTCTAATGTCACAAGGTACTGGAGATGCAGATTCATCAAAAGATAATAATAAAACTTTAAAGTTGAATACAACACAATGCAGTGAGTTGTTAAACAATATTAGAGATTTGAAATTATATATTACAAGGCTAGAAAAAGAATCCTCGAAAAGTAAGACAGGATCACAAAATGAATTATCCAAAAATGAGATAGAGATAAAAAATGAATTATCGCAAGCTGTTCATAACTCTAAAATTTTAAAAATATCTTCATTGAAAGCCCATCTTAAATTTTTGGAAGCTTATGCTAAAGTTTGGAATATCCGAGAAATAACTGATGTTGAACATCAGATAATGGCTTCTTCTGGCATTAATTCAAAAATTAGTGATAAAGTTTTGGATGACAATAATCAAGCCCCGTCGCGCCAAACTTTAGACGCGAATTTATTAGATGCATATCATGAGCTTGAAACTGCAAAGAGAAATTCATTCAATGCTGACGTTAAAAAATTACAAGTACTGATTAAAATATTTCAGTTAAAAGATCCTAAAAATACTTTACGTATGCAAAAATTCAAAGACAATGACATAACTTTAGAAAATATTAGCGATAAAGGGGATTATTCTGTCGTTGAGTTCTATTCCCGAACAGCCCGCTGGATCCAAAGTAATATTGTATCAATGACCTCTGCTTGTTTAGATGTGGGGCTTTATGTATATACCATCGATAGATTACTAAATAGTATAAGTGTGGATGGTGATATTGAAATTGGAATCAAGATTCTTCGGTACGCGGCGATGGTGTCTCTGATAATTAATAGTTTCTTAACTCACGTAGAAGCAGGAGAGCATTATATTGGATTAGAACCTAGTAAATGGGTAAATCGTACTCGAACAGCAATCAAATTAATGACAGCACCGCTTACAATAGGGCTTAAAATGATTGCAACGATGATTGCAGTTTACAGCTTATTGGAACGCTGGGGATTAGACGCAGAGCTTATAGGTTTATATGAAGATAATTGGATGGCGTCTCCAAAGGTACTATTGACAATTGTATTAGGGGCCGGTGCATTAGTTGGTAATACGGCATTAAGTACGGTGGTTGTGAATGGCGAGAAACCTTCTTTAGAAGCAACGCAATCCGAGCCTGATGCAGAAAGAGGAAATTCAGAAGAAAAGAGTTTACTCTCTAGTGGTATGGGCAAAACTTATAATACTAATCCCCCCGCACCTGCTGCGTAAAAACATCGAAAAAACTTTTCCATTGTAGCCCGGGTTACGGAAATCGAGCTGCATTTTGTTATCCTGAGTAGTGCTTGTCATCCTGAGCGTCAGCGAAGGATCTCGATGTTACCATGAGATCCTTCGCTGACGCTCAGGATGACAAGATTCACGCAGGATCACAAATCACACGTCAAAAATTAGTTGAGATACTCCGCAAAAATTTTCATATGCGCATCGACAGCGCCGCGGTTTTTGATGACGACTTCTTGTGCTCGCTTGCCGGCGTCATTTCTTGATTGTGGATTTTGAAATAACTCAGTGACTGTGTTTGCTAATTCATTGGCTGTATGTACTTGAAAAACTGCATCATCATTTTTTAGTAATTGAAAAATTTCTGTAAAATTAAAATTATGTGTGCCTGTGAGTACGGGTTTTTGTAATGCAGCAGGTTCTAATAAATTATGTCCTCCTCGTGGAATCAAACTGCCTCCTACAAAGGCGACATCTGATGCGGCATAAAATAATAATAATTCTCCCATGGTATTACCTAAGAATACGGCTGTATTTTCATTACAAGATTGTTGCTCTGATCGCAACGCAGTTTGAAAATTTCGACTACGACATAGCTGTGTGACTTTTTCGAAACGCTCAGGATGTCTTGGTACCAAAATCAATAATGCATTGGGCACTTTTTCTCGAATGGCTGAGAAGGCTGTTAAAATTAAATCTTCCTCTCCCTCGTGAGTACTAGCAGCGATCAAGACAGGACGTTGTTCACCCCAAAGTGTTCGTAACGCTTGTCCTTGAGTCGGAATGTTTTCAGGAATGGTGATATCGAATTTAACGCTGCTGGTAATTTTTACTTTAGATTTATTTAAGCCAAGATTAATGTAGCGATCAGCATCCATTTGAGTTTGCGCCGCGACTAAAGTGACGTATTGCATCATTTCATGAGCAATGCTTGGAAAAAAAGCGTAGCCCTTAACAGATTTTTGAGAGAGTCGTGCATTTGCAATAATAGTAGGAATTTTTCTTGCGTGACAAATAGCTAAGGTATTTGGCCATAATTCAGTTTCGACAAAAACCGCGAGCACAGGTCGAATACGATTTAAGAAACGAGCAATGGCATCAGGGAAGTCATAAGGGACATAGACATGAAATACAGAATCCCCAAAAGCGGCTTTCACGCGGTCAGATCCCGTCACTGACATAGTGGTCACAGTAATTTGCTTATCAGGGTATTGTTGTTGCAATCGTTTGATTAAAGGAGTGGCGGCAATGACTTCACCCAGAGAAATGGCATGCACCCATATCCCCTGAGCTTTGTTGGTTGCTTCAAAACAGCCAAAACGCTCGCCCAATCGTTTCCGATAAGCCGGGTTCTTTCGAGAGCGCCATAATAACCGCATGATTAAAAAAGGGGGCAAAAAGTAAGAAAAAATGATGTAAAGCCGTCGCAAAAGAATGTCTCCTAAAATAATATGCGCGCGATGATATCACTTATTTGTCGTGGTAAAAAATATTCTGTTGAAGAGCACCAAATGGATGGCTTCTTGAGATATAATGACCACTTTTTTGAGTTGGGATTCTATGTGGATAGGTAAACTTTTAGGGGGACTTTTTGGGTTTTTAATCACAAAAAGTCCTATTGGTTTGTTGTTTGGGGTTGTCATTGGTCATTACTTTGATCAGGGGCTGCGCCTCAATTGGCAGGGTATGTATTTTGGATATACCGGTCCCGAGCAAAAAAAAATCCGCCAAGCATTCTTCAAAATTACTTTCTCCGTGATGGGGCATGTGGCCAAATCGGATGGTCGAGTTTCTGAAAGTGAAATTCGAGCCGCTCGTGGCATCATGACTCGATTGCGTCTCAATGCTGCTCAAAAAAGACAAGCCATAGATTTTTTCAATGAAGGAAAACAATCCGACTTTGATTTAACGAAAGCGTTGGATCAATTAAAGCAAGCGTGCCATAGCCAAAAAATTCTATTGCAAATGTTTGTTGAAATCCAATTTCAAGTAGCTTTAGCAGAAGGTGCACGTGTTGGGCCTCATAAGAAAAAAATCTTAGAAACGATTTGTCAAAAATTAGGGTTTGCGCCTATGTTTGCTCGATTCGGAGATTTTGGATCTGGCGCACGTGGACAATCTTATTATCAACACGCGGGTGCGCAACATCGACCGGTTAATCGATTGAAGGAAGCCTACGATCTGTTAGGCATTGATGAGAAAGCATCAGAATCAGAAATAAAACGAGCGTATCGAAAACTCATGAGTCAAAATCACCCTGATAAATTAATCGCGAAAGGCTTACCTGAAGCGATGATTCGAATGGCGACAGATAAAACACAAAAAATTCAAGCGGCTTATGAATTGGTGAGAGAGTCAAAAGGCATTGCATAAGAAAAAATAATTATTTCTGCTTCCCTGTATTTTGGAATGATCTTATTTGGGCAGTTAAACACAGAGTATTTACTCATTTACTCTTGTTTAGGGTATACTAAGCGCAGGCCTTAATTTTTCTTTAAGGCATTCGAGCTATTATGTCAGATTGTTTTTCCATGAGGATTTATATGAAACTTCCTATTTCTAGAGCATTAGCACAGACTCTTTTCTTTTGGATCAATGCGGGATTTTATTCGGTAGCGCTTGGAATATTAAAATTCTATGTTATTACGGAGTTTTTTAAGAAAAACACGCTAAATGAAAATGGAGAAATAGAAGCGCCTATCGATCCCATCTTATTCTTAACGGCAATAGGTCCCTTGATGGTTGGACTCATTGCGGATTTTCGACAGAGTGCTCGGTTGACGACAATTTTTGGTGAGGAACTTTTTTCCTATTTTAGGAGATTCTGGCCTATTTCTGAGATAGAAGGATTAACGCGCCAGGTAAGTTCATCAGAGGGTCATTCTGAGCATCAATTACTTGCTGCGTTGGCATGTTCGCTTAGTCTTGAAGAATCAAGAGTAAAACAAATAATTCTTAGGAGAGATTTTAAAGGGTCCAATGAGTTTTCTGGAATGATTCCGAAAAATTATTCTGCGCTAGATCACGGAAAACAATTAGGAATCATGAATTCTCAATTAGGCATTAAAGCATTAGGAAAAATATTCAGTCAATTAATAGTTGTAGTTCATTTTGATGGGAAAGTAACATACTCAGATGAAAATCATGAAAATTTTTTAGAAGACAAAATAATATTTATTTTTTGCGATCCTTCTGGTAACTATCATAGCCTGAAGGGATATCAATCAAAAACTAATCTTCAAGTACTAGAGCAATTGAAACAAAATAATCAGGCACATTGGTTCATTACTGGAATGAATTCTTTGATGGGCCACAAGTGGGTTCGAGTGCTACTAGGCATGATAGATCACGCATCAATAGCAACTATCGAGGTAATGGCTTTACGCATATTACTTGAAGAAATGGGATGGGCAAATCTTTTTCCTAGTGTCATGATCGGTTTTTCTTTGGGCTTGCCAGTAGAGTATCTGTTTCGTACCAGCGATTTAAAAAACATTCGCCCAAATTTAATGATACGCTTCCTAGATTATTTCGGGAGCAAGCTTTCATTCGTAGCTATAGAAATTTATCTGTGGGTTTATGTGAAGGCAAATGCTTTGTTTGAGATGTGTTGCTACAGAAATAGGGATTTATTAGAGGAGCTGAAACGCACCGATATCCTCGACAAGGATACAGAACAACAGTTTGAACTCTGTTTTCAAAATTTCTTAAAATTAATGTGGATCTATCTCAGTAGCGCGTCCCGCATAGTGCCAATAAGTATGGTGCCTTACCTACTGCCTCTTTTCATGTTACTTCGTGAGATAATTGCTGAAGGTCATGGAGAATTTTGGACAAAAATCGGGATACTTATTCCAGCTTTTCTAGTGGCTGCGAATGATGTGTTTAGAAATATAAGTATTGGTAAAGTTCTTTCTCCAGTTTTTAGTCCTTCTCAAGATTTGAAAAAATTGGAACTTAAGGATTTGTTTGGATGGGAACACAGCATATCTAATGATGCTTTATCATTCTTAGAAAAAGCGGGTCAAGTTGCTACAGCACCTCTTGCGATTTTGCTTCCATCTTTAGCAACTGCGGTTGCTGGTTGGTTGTTGTTGAATAAATTAGAAGTAGAAGCAGAAGATTTCGATATACTGAATTTCCCTGGTCCAGTGGTGCTTGTTTTATTATTTGGTCTTGTTTTTATTGGCCCTCTATTTCATTTCATTGCTTTGAGTTTAACGACAGTTTTTGGTCAAGCGGAATACACAGACTATTTTAATGACAGCAATTCTATTCTCAACTTCTTGAGTTCCTGCTGCAATCGAGATCAGAGAGATGAGGAGAAAAAAATAACCGATTCAAATACAGGGAACGATAGTAGCTATGGTCCTGAAGATAGTGGTGATAGTCAAGAGGTTGAAGCCGATAAAAAAATGATAGGTTGTTGCCCTTGCGCTTAATTTTAGTTTAAATAAGAGCAATGAAATCCCTCTTAATGAGATTCTTGTTAAGATAAAAGCAATGGGGGTCTGACCCCATTTTAATATTGCGTGAGATCTAATACCCATCTGTTTTTTGTTGAAGTTCCAAATCAACGATTTTATTTTTATCTTCTTGAGAATAAATCGGGACAATTCGAATGGAAACCCACTGAGTTTTATGGGCTGAGTTTTGAAAGATTTCCGTGTAATAAATTTTGTATATCAAGACATGATGAGTGGCATCATAAAACCAGTACCCTCCTGGGATATTAGTTAACGAGGGATTTGAAATTTTACCGAGATAGTTTGGAAGAGAATAATTAATATAATGCATGGGATTTTTATTCATTAAATCATTCAATGGTTTGCCTTCTGATTTTTTTAAAGCGACTTCATGATCTAAAGCACGTTTCAATGTAGCGATATTGAGTTTTGCTACGGCATATTCTGCTTCACTACGATAGATAAATAATTTATTCGAAACGACCGCAAGCATGATGCCGATCAATATGATGACTAAAGAGATTTCTAATAGAGAAGGTTCTGATTGTTGTTGAATGTCCATTGATTTTCCTTTGTCATCCTGAGCATGAATTGTGTCATTCTGCGCGAGCGTGTCATACTGAACAAGCTTGTCATCCTGAGCACCAGCGAAGGATCTCAGCTGTAACCTTGAGATCCTTCGCTGGTGCTCAGGATGACATGGTTCACACTTATGACACCATTACTCACATTCAAACTTAACACGTTTTTGCTTTTCCGCAAGGATCAGGATTTTCACCTTTCTCAACTTGAATCGTGACATGATGTATTCGGTGATGGTGAATTAACTCATGATTAATCGTTTGATAATCATCATCAGATAATGTTTTTTCTGGCATGACTAAATGTGCCGTTAAAGCATTTTCGCGGGTACTGAGTCCCCAAATATGTAAGTCATGTACTTCACTAACGCCAGAAATGTTTTGTAGATATTTTTTCACCGCGTTTTGATCAATCCCAGCAGGGACTGCCGCTAAAAGTAAATTGACAGAATCGCGCAGTAATCCCCAAGTGCTGATTAAAATGGTGAATACAATGACTAAACCAATAATGGGATCTAACCAATTCCATTGCGTAAAATGAATGAGAATTCCCGTGATAACCACACCTGCAGAAATTAATGCATCAGCAGCGAGATGTACAAAAGCGCCTTTAATATTTAAATCGTCTTTGCTGCCTTTCAAAAATAAAAGCGCAGTGCCTGCATTAATAAAAACACCGATGAGTGCAATGACAATCACGATAGTGCTATTAACAGTTTTATGACTCATTAAATTGATGATGGATTCATAACTAATGATTGCAGAAGCTGCTACCAAAAGTAGTGCATTTGCTAATGCAGCGAGGATAGTTGTTTTTTTATGGCCGTAACTATAGCGTTTATTGGCTTCCCGAGTGAGTAACCAATTTGCGCCCCATGCAAATGCCAGTCCTAAAACATCTCCTAAATTATGTCCTGCATCAGCCAATAAACTCATAGAATCGGCTTGAATTGCATAAATCGATTGGATAACCACAAAGGCAAGGTTTAAGAAAACGGAAATACCAAAGGCGGTATTATATTGGTTGGTAGCTGTGTGATGGTCATGATGGTGGTGATGGTCGTGTCCCATGGGGTCTCCAGACGTAAAAATAGTTTCGCTAAAGTAGAAAAATCGGGTAATATAGCACACTTGTTGGACAGTTATTAGCGAATATTGAATGAATTTATCAAAACCGAAGACCAAGCACGCATTGAGCCTCTTTAGCCTAGTGATGATTACCGTAGGTTCGGTGGATAGCGTCAGAAACCTCCCCGCGACAGCCCTTTTCGGTAGCGAACTGGTTTTCTTCTTTTTCCTCGGGGCTTTATTCTTTTTAATCCCCTGTGCCTTAGTTTCAGCCGAATTAGCCTCTGGATGGCCTAAACAGGGGGGTGTTTACGTATGGGTAAAAGAAGCTTTTGGGGACCGTTTTGGGCTGTTGGCGATATGGTTTCAATGGATTGAAAATGTGATTTGGTACCCCGCCATTCTATCGTTTGTGGCTGGAACGGTGGGTTATCTCATAGATCCTGCGCTGGCGAGTAATAAGGTCTTTTTGGTTTCTGTGATTTTATCTTCATTCTGGGGCGCCACAATTGTTAATTTGCTGGGGATGAAATCTTCAGCGCGATTTAGCACATTCTGTACGATGGCTGGGTTGTTGCTGCCGATGAGCTTAATTATCGGGCTTGGGTGCGTTTGGTTTTTCTCAGATGCCCCACTTCAAATTGCCTTCACAAAAACGGCTTTACTCCCAGATTTTAAAAATCCAACTATGTGGGTTTCGTTAACCGGCATCATTCTTTCATTCTGTGGCGTAGAAATTGCGACTGTACACGCCAATGATGTCCATAATCCTCAGCATGCTTTTCCACGAGCATTATTGTATTCCGTACTGATTATATTAGGGACTTTAGTGATGGGGTCGCTCGCAATTGCTGTGGTTGTCCCGCAAGCACAAATCAGTTTAGTGGCTGGGATCATGCAAGCCTTTGAGATCTTTTTTAATGCGTATCATTTGGGGTGGTTACTTCCTTTAGTCGCTGTGATGCTAGTGATTGGTGGTTTGGGTACGGTGAGTAATTGGATTATCGCGCCTACCAAGGGGTTATTAGTCGCTGCAAAAGAAGGACATTTACCACCGGTATTGCAAAAAGAAAATCGTCATGGCGCACCTAAAACTTTATTAATCGCGCAAGCCGTCATCGTTTCATTATTGTCGTTAGTCTTTTTATTAATGCCAACTGTGAATGCCTCTTATTGGTTATTAACCGCATTGGCAGCACAGCTTTACATGCTCATGTATTTATTAATGTTTGCTGCAGGTATTTATCTTCGAATCAAATCACCTGAACAACATCGTTTATTCAAAATTCCTGGCAATTATTGGGGAATGGGTTTAGTCGCTGGTGCAGGCATCATCGGATGTATAACGACATTCTGTGTGGGATTCATTCCGCCCGATAACATTCAAGTAGGTAGCATATTGCGATATGAAACGTTACTCATTTCGGGATTAATTCTCATGTGCTTACCACCCTTCATCACTTACCGTTTCCGAAAATCTTCCTGGGAAGTTGTTACTGCTGCATAATATGTAGTTGGAGCTAATTTTGAATCAAAAAATAACAGACATGCAAAAAACAATTTTATTAGTTGAAGATAATGCTAAGTTATCAGATTTTTTAAAAAAAAGACTAACAAAAGCTGGTTATCGAGTTAACCTTGAATCACAAGGTGACAAAGCCGTTTATCGCATCATTCGAGAACAACCTGATCTAGTTATTTTGGATATAATGCTGCCGGGAATGAATGGCAAGCAGATTTGTCAAAGTGTACGTCATAGTTATAGCGGTAACATTTTGATGTTAACTGCACTGGAAGATGAACAAACTGAAATAGAGAGTCTGCATTTAGGTGCTGATAGTTATTTAACAAAACCTGTTGCTGATGAAGTATTAATTGCTCATGTAGCAGCTTTATTTCGTAGACAAAGTCGAATTGAAGCGATTAAAAGTATCAAACTCGATGCATTGGAAGTTAATTTGGTAGCAAAAGAAGCCTATCTATCAGGTGAGAAAATCAATTTGTCGCCTTCTGAATTTGATCTACTTGCACTCCTAGCTATAAATCACGATATTACTCTTAGTCGTGATAATATCACGCTGGCGTTACGTGGATATGATTATGACGGCATTGATAGGACGATTGATCTGAGAATATCTCGATTGCGAAAACTATTGGAAGACGATGAAAATAACCCGCAGCGAATTAAAACAGCCTATGGAAAAGGTTACGTGCTTGTTTCAACAGCATGGAAAATATAATGATAAAATTTTTTATCAGAAAATAGCGAAAAACCCTATCAAATAAATGCAATGCACGGAAAAGGCTACCCACTTATATCAAGAGCATGACCATGAAATTTAATGTATATACCAAAATATTAATTGTATTTATCGTGTTTTTTGCCATTTTCTTTATGGCATTTTTTAAATTTTCAAAGTCAGTTGAGAGTGATATTGTCACAAATGCGAGTAAGACTACTTCTCAAGGGGTGTTAATTAGTTTAGAAAAAAATTTAATTAATAACCCAAAATCAAATTGGAATAAAATAATAAAAAGTAATGCAGATAATGGTATTTACATTATATCAACTCATGATCTAAAGCTTACATCCACACAGAAAAATAAATTGGATACTGGCGAGATAGTTTTCACTTCAGGTGCCACTTATCAATTTCTCAATTTGGTCATTGTAGAACATACAGCGTATAAAAAAATTGGTAATACATCATATGCATTAGTTTACTACTTCTCAAATCCAGCCCAGTTTATTATTCATTATATGAACCCAGCAATAAAACTAATTGTTAAAGATTTATTATCAAAGCCAGAGAACATGTGGAATGAGGAGGCCTTACATCTAGGAATAATATATGGCTTTCCTCTTCATGTTTATAAAAACAAAAGTAACAAGTTACCAAGTAACATCATCAATTCCCTAAAAACTAGGAAGCTAGTATTTGAAACGAATAAACATACTTCGCAAATTGGGGTCATATATTATGCTTTTGATGATGGGATACTCAAAATAGGCCCTCTTAGCTATCTACCGATTACAGCAAGAATCAGTGATGTCATGTATTATTTTATACTGGCATTTTTTATATTGTCTCTTTGCCTAATTATATTGCTCTCATTGCTTTTTGTAAGAAATATAAAAAAGATATATCAGACAACAGAAAATTTCAGTCATGGCAACTTTAACTTTCGCGCAAAAGTAGGTACAGCATCTGTTCTATATGGTCTATATACAAATATCAATGTCATGGGAGAAAAGTTACACCAGTTAATTGAATCAAAGAAAAACATGTCAAGATTTGTCGCTCATGAAATACGGACACCGTTGTATACCATGCAGCTCGCATTAGATGCCATAGTTGATATTAGAGATTTACCAGCAGAAACTGATAATTATATCGTTAGCTTAAAAGATGACGTTAAACAACTTAATGAGTTGGTTGCTTTGTTTCTATTGTATTCTCAAAGTTCGACTCACGAATTAAAAATTAAAAAAGAGCGCCTTAATTTAAAAAATTGGCTTAAAGCAATCATCGAACGTCATCAGTTATCTAACACTAAGATACAATTTAATTTGACAGGATCTGATGATATGGATGCTTATTTTGATCCTAAACTTTTAAGACATGCAGTTGAAAATATAATTGTTAACGCAGTTAAATTTGCGAATAGTAAAGTTATGGTATCTTTGCTGATTAATCAAAAAAATATAATGATATCCATTGATGACGATGGGCCAGGGATTGTTGATGCAGATAGAGAAAAAGCATTCGAGGCATTTTCTACCTTAGGCCAAAGCGAAAGTTTTGGTGGGCATATTGGTCTTGGGTTATCTATTGCAAAGTCTATTGTGCAGCTACATTCTGGTAGAATTTCTATTGATCATTCACCTTTCGGCGGTTGTCTATTTGTTATCGAATTGCCAAATGCTTCACTTTAAATTAAAAAATTAGCGATTTTATTAGGTTATGTCTTATAACATTGGCTGATACAAAGTTTATACATTTATCTCAAATTTAAGTGCTATATTAATTGCATATGGTTTTATTGAGGTAAATTACAAATGAGCAAAGACACCCAACTCCAAGATACGAATAGCTACACTGGCGGCACCCGATTATCAGGCCCCTCAAAAACAAGCTGCCCTAAATGTGATGCCAAAAAACTTTCCGCTTGTGCCTGCCCTAAAAGTGACTCAGCAGAAAATGAGTCTGAAGAAAACTTTTCTGCTCCTACTAAGGAAAACCCTATCCTTGTACTATTGGGTCCGCAAAATGCATTTCAATTTACACTTAAACCTAATGCACAACTTACTGATATTAAAGTTTTATTAGAACAATTCATCATCGAATTAATTCCCAATGTAGGTGTTGATGTTAACATTAGAGAATCAGGAAAAAACTTAGGTATTGATTACGATGACACTCAGAAAAACACTTTAGCTATCACAATTAAACATCCAGAGGATTTCGTTGGGTTTTTTAACCTATTAAGTGATAAGGCTCTAATTGTAATTAAACCAGAACAAGTACAGGAAATAGAGAATACAAATTGTCAGAGTTTTAATCCAAGTCCTTTTAAAACGACACCAACACCTTTTGAAGGTTTCTGAGTCAACCTTCTTACTTGTTATAAACTTATTTTTAAGCATTTACTCATTAAAGTATGTAACACAACTGGTGTTAGGTCTTGGTGCGCCAGGCGAAGCCTGCTTATCTTGCAGATGCAAGTCTTGCTAAGGAAGAGAAAACCGGTCTCATTTCCGAAAATCTTCCTGGGAAGCTGTTACAGTTGCATAATGATTATTTATAATATTCTCTCAAAAAAAAGAGAGTCGTTACTTGATTTTCGATGATTTGCCAGGAAGCAAACAAATCAACTGGTTTTTAACTACATCATAAGCATGATCAAAAGACCACTCACTGCTATCAGAGACCAAATCTAAAATGTCATTTCGAAAATCATCAAACTGGATTTTTTCATGAAGATTTTTTTCAAATAATGTGCGAGTGATATTCTGATTGTCTTTGTTGCAATGCGCTAAAAATACTTTTAAGACGATATCAGGATCAATTAAGTTATTTTTAAGCACAATCCAAAGATCAAATAAGTCTCTACCTTTGCGTCGTTGATAAAGTGCTCTGGTTTTTGTCCCCATTAACTCATTCAGTTGATACGTGCATAGTGTAGATTTTCCAGTAAACCAAGAATTTGCGACAGAAAATTCATAGTCGACAAAATCAAAAACATGAAAGTGTTCGGTGGTATTAATTTCAATTTTTAATTTCTTTTGAGTATTGTCATTAGCAGTGTAGCGATAAAATAACTTGGCGCTACGTTCTGTTAATTTACGAATGGGCTCGCCCAACCAGTTTAGTGAAGAACGTATTTCATTAAGCATTTCACCGATAGGTCCTGGAGTGATTTGAACGAGATCGATGTCTTCACTATAACGCGCGGCTGGCTTTATGTAGAGTTTATGAAGCGCAGTGCCGCCTCGAAAAACTAAATTATTTTTTATTTTAGGATTTTCATATAAAGAAACTAATGCACGGCTAATTATCAAATCTTGCTCGACTTGATAATCTTCTACCCATGGAACTTGTTGACGCCATTCAGTTAAACAATATTCTGGAATCATATGTCACTCTCTATCGTAGCGTTTTCAATAATTTTCCAGGCTGTATTTCGTGATGCTTTAGTCGATTCCTCTAAACCTGGCATTAGAAGAATATAATCAACACGTTTTTGTCGTGCTAAATATTTTTTTAATACATCTGCTAGCTTAGGTGCACCAGTGATTTCTAATAGATATCCCAATCGTTGTTTCCAAGCGAGGTTGGGTTGGCTTTCAGCAAGTGCAAGTAATTTATCTGGTTTTATGTTTTCCTGAAGCTCAGTAAGAACAGTAGCAATGTGATTTAACCCACCGGCTTGCTGCGGGTAGTTAAGTAAGTCCATTGCAGTCCCTTCAGGAGTAGATACTCTTAACATGCTTTTAGCAGTGGAGATAGTTTGTACAGGAGTTTCGGCTAAATGTCGATTAGCAATGAAACGAATTTTTACTTTTCCACAGATGATTTGAGGTCTGCTACGCCCCTCGATCATCACATGAAAAACCTGCACCGCTTGATGAGTGGCGCCATGGTATCTCGCAGCAGTAAGTAGCCCTACATAATAAGAAGATTGCCAGTATTCCATTAGATAAGGGATGAATTGCTCCGCTGGCAGGCAGCCTAAGATTTGGTATTCAGGTGGAACAATGACATAAAATCCTTTAGCCGGAGTAGCAAGCTCACCTTTTGCGAGTAGATGTTCAATCGACGAGTAAATTGCTTTGAGTGACTTGCTTGTAGCGCTTTGTGCTTGGTGAATGGTAAAGCTGCATTTGCCATGGCGCAGAAGATCATTGATATAACCACTAAAACCCATAACGGCTCCGATCATTTTCGTCCCCCAAATTAGGGGGTTAGCATGATTATAGTCGTTATTAAGATTAATTACAAAGTTCAAGCCAATACAAATCTCAGGAGAAAACCCAGGTTTTTCTCGTTGCATCCAATAATCTAATAACGAGCTTGAAATATGCCTAACCCGCCCAAATATCCTTACTCTTCATGTGCCTATTAGATATAGGCATGGCATAATCCAACCCTTTTCTACGAGGATAAAGCATTGGAACAATACAGAGGTACCACCATTTTATCGGTGCGACGCGGCAATAAAGTGGTTATTGGGGGCGATGGGCAAGTGACTTTAGGGAATATCGTCATGAAGAGTAATGCCCGCAAAGTGCGTCGTATCTATAAGGATAAGGTCATCGGTGGATTTGCTGGTGGCACCGCAGATGCATTCACGTTGTTTGAGCGTTTCGAAGCCAAATTAGAAAAACATCAAGGTCATTTAACTCGAGCTGCCGTTGAATTAGCGAAAGATTGGCGTACCGATAGAATGTTACGTCGATTAGAAGCGTTACTCGCAGTAGCAGATAAAACAGCTTCACTCATTGTGACAGGGAATGGAGATGTCATTGAACCCGAAGAAGGCGTGATCGCCATCGGTTCAGGTGGACCGTACGCTGAATCTGCGGCAAGAGCACTATTAAGAAATACAAAATTAGATGCGAGAGAAATTGTAGAAAGAAGTCTCGAAATTGCAGCGGACATTTGTATTTACACGAATCGTAATTTTACTATCGAAGAATTAGCTACAGAGAAATAAACTATGTCTACAAATATTCAAGAGTTAAAAATTATTGAAAAACCATTGTCTGAAAAAATGTCGTTTGAAATGATGACGCCTAAAATCATCGTCGAAGAATTAGATAAACATATTGTCGGACAAAATGAAGCAAAACGCGCTGTTGCGATCGCGCTACGTAATCGTTGGCGCCGTATGCAAATTAGCGATTCTGCAATGCGTGAAGAAATCATGCCTAAAAATATTTTAATGATAGGACCGACAGGTGTTGGTAAAACTGAAATCGCACGTCGATTGGCAAGATTAGCGGGCGCGCCTTTTATCAAAGTTGAAGCGACTAAATTTACAGAAGTTGGATATGTAGGACGCGATGTTGAATCTATTATTAGAGATTTAGCGGATGTGGCTGTTAAACAAGCGAGGGAAGCTGCTTTAGTTAAAGTACGTTCTGCTGCAGAACAAGCAGCTGAAGAACGTATTCTAGATGCTTTATTACCTCGAGCTAAAGATTCATTTGTCAATGAACCAGAACCTGATTCTCTAGAACATAAAGAAGAATCTCATACACGACAAGTCTTTCGAAAAAAATTACACGATGGCGAATTAGACGATAAAGAAATTCAAATCGATGTTTCTGGATCAGCTATTGGTGTTGAAATCATGGCGCCTCCAGGTATGGAAGAAATGACGAGTCAGTTACAAAGTATGTTCCAAAATTTAAATAGTGAACGTAGTCGAAAACGTAAAATGAAAGTCAAAGAAGCGAGAAAGGTTTTACGTGAAGAAGAAGCTTCTAAATTAATTGATGAAGATGAATTGAAAACAAATGCCGTGAAGAATGTTGAACAAAATGGCATTGTATTCATCGATGAAATCGATAAAGTCACGCGTCGCGCTGAACATGGCGGTGGGGGTGATGTGTCTCGAGAAGGTGTTCAACGGGATTTATTACCTCTAGTCGAAGGTTCAACGGTATTCACGAAATATGGCATGATTAAAACCGATCATATTTTATTTATTACGTCAGGCGCTTTTCATACTTCTAAGCCTTCAGACTTAATTGCTGAGTTACAAGGTCGATTGCCGATCCGCGTGGAATTAACAGCGTTATCTGCTGATGATTTTGAGCGCATCTTAACAGAGCCGCATGCGTCACTGACACAGCAGTATGTCGCTTTGTTAGAAACAGAAGGCGTTGGTTTAGAGTTTGCTAAAACAGGTGTGCGACGAATTGCAGAAGTCGCATGGCAGGTGAATGAACGTACAGAAAATATTGGTGCGAGACGATTGCATACCGTGCTAGAACGTTTGCTCGAAACCGTTTCGTTTGAAGCTTCTGATAAAAAGCATCAGAAAGTAAAAATCGATAAACAATATGTCGACAAACATCTGGGCGCATTAGTTGCTGATGATGATTTAACGCGTTATATCTTATGACAAAATCATTATTTCCGACAGACATCAAACTGCATCAAAAATCTAAATTATTAGAGATTCAGTTTAGCGATGGAAAAACATTTCAATTGTCTTGTGAATATTTGCGAGTAAATTCTCCTTCTGCAGAAGTTCGAGGACATGGAGGACAAGGGGGCGTTGCTGTTACTGGAAAACAAGACGTCAATATCACAGGCATAGATCCTGTTGGAAATTACGCGATAAAGCTTGTTTTTGATGATGGGCATCAAACAGGGATTTATAGTTGGGAATATTTATATCAGTTGGGAATGCAGCAATAGGAGATCCTTCGCTGACGCTCAAGATGACAAATACATGCACTATAGGATGACAAGTACTTGCATTATGAGTATGCCCTTGTCATCCTGAGCGCCAGCGAAGGATCTCATACAGTAAGGATTGAAAAAACGGCCATGAACGAATCAAAAACCACAGACTTTGGTTTCCAAAATGTTCCTTGGGAAGAAAAACAAAAAAAAGTCGCTGAAGTTTTCCATTCTGTTGCTGATCAATATGATTTAATGAATGATTTAATGTCGCTAGGCATCCATCGTCTTTGGAAAAAATATGCGATTCAATTAAGTGGTGTACGAGCGGGTCAAACAGTTTTAGATTTGGCGGGCGGTACTGGTGATTTAACACAAAAATTTTCTAGATTGGTTGGTGAAAAAGGAAAAGTAGTTCTAGCAGATATTAATGAATCGATGTTAAAAAATGGTCGGGGTCGTCTGCTAGATAATGGAATTTTTGAAAATGTAGAATTTACCCTTGCGAATGCAGAATCTTTGCCATTCGCTGACAATACCTTCGACTGTATTTCTATTGCGTTTGGTTTGCGTAATGTCACAGATAAATCAGCCGCATTACGATCCATGTATCGTTGTCTAAAACCAGGGGGGCGATTACTGGTTTTAGAATTCTCTAAATTAATATTTTCTGAATTAGCACCTTTATATGATTTATATTCATTTACAGTGCTTCCCGCGTTGGGCGAATGGATTGCGAATGATGCAGAAAGTTATCGCTATCTCGCTGAATCTATTCGAATGCATCCCGATCAAGACACATTAAAATACATGATGGAACTTGCTGAATTTGAAGATGTGGAATATCACAATTTAACCGGTGGCGTTGTTGCGTTACACCGAGGATTTAAATATTAGGAGTGTTGAGTTATGTCATTTGATTTACTCCTGACCCCACTAGAAAAAGCATTAAATTATTATCTTCATTTAGATCCCGAAGCAATCCATAAATTTGCACCACTCAATGGTAAAGTCATTTCTATTGAGCTCACTGATTTACCCATTAAAATCTATTTAAAAGTAGAGCAAGATGAAATTCACTTATTTCATATCGCTCCTGAAATCATTCATACAACTTTAAAAAGCACGTCATGGAATTTTATAAAATATGCAGCAATGAGCACTCACGATCCTACCCAAGTATTTAAAGGACAAATGGAAATTTCAGGAGATATTGAAGTAGGACAAATGTTCCAACGACTTTTTTCAGAATTACACATTGATTGGGAAGAGTATTTATCTAGGTTCGTGGGAGATATCGCGGCACATCAAATTGGAAATTTTTGTAAAGATGCATTGTCTTGGGGGCAATCTGTATTACAATCGACGACCAAAAATGTGACGGAATATTTGCAAGAAGAGCAGCGTTTTACGCCAACTCAAGAAGAAATCAACGATTTTTATGATGATATGGATGATTTACGGTCGAATATGGATCGTTGCAACGCTCGGGTACAAAGAATTCAAAAAAACTTTGAAGAGGATTTCAGTTGAAACAGATCCGACAGTTTTATCGAATCATCGCGATTAATATCATTTTGGCTAAACATGGATTAGATAAAGTGATTTTATCGTTGCCCGTGTTTTCACCTTTACGTTTTTTGATGTACATCAATCCATGGAATTGGTTTCGACAAAAAGATTTTAGTCGAGGGGTTGCTATTCGATTGGCCCTGGAACAATTAGGCCCTATTTTTGTCAAATTTGGGCAAGCACTTTCTACCCGCCGAGATTTATTGCCGGATGATATCGCTGATCAATTAGTGTTACTTCAAGATAGAGTTCCTCCTTTCTCTAATAAAAAAGCATTTCACAAGATTGAAGAAGCTTACGGAAAACCACTCTCAGAATTATTTCGAGAAATTGATACACACCCGATTGCATCAGCATCTATTGCACAAGTTTACGGAGCAACGTTATTAGATGGTAGAAAAGCCATTGTCAAAGTACGAAGGCCTGGTATTCGAAAATTAATAAAAAGTGATGTGGCACTCATGTATACCATTGCACGTATTATTGAAAGGTATTGGAGTGATGGCAAACGTTTACATCCTGTTGATATTGTCGCTGAATTTGAAAAAACGATTTTAGATGAATTAGATTTTATGAGAGAGGCAGCAAATGCTTCTCAATTAAGAAGAAACTTTCATGAATCACCCATCGTTTATGTGCCTGAGATTTATTGGTCATATGCCAGAGAAAATGTCATTGTTATGGAACGTATCTATGGCATACCGATTACAGATGTTGAAGAATTAAAACGACAAAATTTTAATATAAAGAAACTCGCTGAACGTGGAGTAGAAATTTTCTTTACCCAAGTTTTTCGAGATAGTTTTTTTCATGCGGATATGCATGCTGGTAATATATTTGTGGCATTAGACAATAAAGAAGACCCTCAGTATATCAGTGTTGATTTTGGCATTATGGGTAGTTTAAGCACGAATGATCAACGATACCTTGCTGAAAACTTCTTGGCATTTTTTAATCGAGATTATCGAAGAGTGGCAGAGTTACATGTTGAATCAGGATGGGTGGCACACGATACCCGCGTAGAGGAATTTGAAGCAGACATTAGAACTGTTTGCGAACCATTCTTTGAAAAACCTTTGAGTGAAATTTCTTGCGCACAAATGTTGATGCGATTATTTCAAACGGGTAAACGTTACAATATGGAAGTGCAGCCTCAATTGATATTATTACAAAAAACATTATTCGCAATTGAAGGGTTAGGTCGACAATTGTATCCTGATTTAGATTTATGGAGCACAGCAAAACCCTTTCTTCAAGAATGGGTCGGAAAACAAATGGGTTTTTCAGCATTGTTTAAAAAGACTCGAGAACTTGCACCTTATTGGTTAGAAAAATTGCCAGAAATGCCGATGCTCATCCATGATTTTTTATATTTTTCAAAACAGCATAGAATGCAAAATTTGAAAAATATAAAAACGTCTCATGAAAAAGAGGCTAATAAAAAATGGTTTTTTATTTATGGAGTTGCGGCTGGATTATTTGTTTGTGTGTTAATGCGGTGGTTTAGTTAATAAAACGGAGAACATTATGGGCATATTAGGAATAAGACCATTATCATTGTTACTCATATTAGCAATTGTTATTGTGATCTTTGGTGGCAAACGATTAAAAAATATCGGGCAAGATTTGGCCGCAGCGATTAAAGGGTTTCGTGAAGGGATCAAAGAAGAACAAACGACTAAAGAAGAAAAAGAATGAATCTTTGGGAATTATTAGTCATTGTCATTGTGGCGCTGATCGTTTTTGGCCCTGAGAAAATGCCTGAATTGTCTCGCAATGCGGGTCGATTATTTTCACGATTTAAAAAAATCACAGATACAGTTCAATCGCATCTAGATGAACAAGTAAAATTGGATACCTTAGAAAAAAATATT
>JAFEDO010000217.1 GCA_018241565.1 Pseudomonadota bacterium | reverse complement strand
CTGCAAGTGATAATGGGTGTAGTCTCAAGTAGTAATAGCGTCCTTGAAGGGAATCTCCAGAAAATCGATAATAGTCTAATCGAGCGCTACCTGTGACCATGATTTTTTGATTTTTAGGTTTTGAGTCGTAGATCCCTTTTAAGTAATTACGCCATCCGCGGTATTTATGAATTTCATCAAAAACCCAGATGTTTGTGGGTGGTAATTCTCTTTTCAGAATTTGTTCGCGTTGTAAAGGAACATCCCAATTAAGGTAGCCTTCATCATTTTTCAAAAAAGTTTTTGCTAATGTGGTTTTCCCAACTTGTCTGGGGCCTCCCACAAAAACCATTTTGCGGGTTAAATCTTCCTTAATTTGTGGAGCTAGATAACGTGTATTCATGAGGGGAGTATACGAGTAAATTCACCACTAGTCAAAAATACTCGCGAGTATTTTTGACTAGTGGTGAATTTACTCGTGTGGATTTGAAGGAGTTTCGGGCTACGAATACTAACTATTTTTACCAACCTTCTTCTCTTCAACGATGAGACCCTTCAATAGATTCAACGCTTCATAAAGTTGGTAGTCATCATAAAGCAGGTTTTTATCTTTCGCTTCTTGATCTGCTTCTGTTGCGTTACTGCTTTGACTACTAAAATGTCCTTTTAATTGAGATTCTTTTAAAGCGGTGATATCTGGGTTTTCTGCGACAGAGCTTTTTGGGATTTTTATCTCTTGTACTTCAACATCAGGAGATATGCCAGAAGCTTGAATCGAGACACCGGAAGGTGTGTAGTACAATGCTGTTGTCAGTTTTACGGCATGTTGTGAATCTAATGGTAAAACGGTTTGTACAGAACCTTTTCCAAAGCTTCGAGTGCCTATGACCAGAGCACGTTTATTATCCTTCAAAGCACCTGCAACGATTTCAGATCCTGAGGCAGAACCTTCATTGATGAGAACGACCATGGGTGCGCCTTCTAACACATCACCACGAGTTGTATAAGCCGTGAAATCTGATCCTGGTAATCTCCCTTTAGTGTATACAATGACTTCGTGTTTTCCTTTCTGTCCTGCTTGTAAAAAATCATCGGAGATTTGAATAGCAGAATCGAGTAATCCGCCAGGGTTATCTCTTAAATCTAAAATGAGACCTGCCAACTTAGTTCCCGCTTGTTTTTTTAATGCGTTCATAGCTTTCATTAAATCATCAGCTGTATTTGCTTGGAATTGCGTAATGCGGATGTATCCGTATTTTTTATCTATCAAGCGACTTTTAATACTTTGGATAACGACAGTATCACGAGTGACGTTAATGATCAGTGGTTTAGGTTCATTTTTTCGCATAATGGTGAGTTTTATTGAAGTGCCCTTGGGACCGCGCATTAAACTAACGGCTTCGGGTAAAGTCATGCCCTTAACGGCTTTGTCATTAATAATAATGATGTAGTCGCCGGGCTTGACGCCTGCTTTATAGGCGGGGCTTCCTTCAATAGGGCTAATGACTTTAATGATGCCGTCTTCCATGGTAACTTCGATACCTAATCCCCCGAATTCGCCTTGGGTGATGTCTTGTAGTTCTTTCAAATCTTTTTCGTCGAGATAACTGGAATGAGGATCTAAGCCAGCCACCATGCCTCTAATAGCATTTTCGAGAAGCGCTTTGTTATCGGTAGGTTTGACATAGTAATTTTTGATTAAGCCTATTGTATTTGTAAATCTTTGGACTTCATCCGAGGGTAATTGATTGCTTTCTTGTTGAGAGGCTTGGGTTTGTTTAGGTTCTTGTTTTTGGACCTCAGCTGCCTTAAGTGGCCCAGCAAAAGCGATGGTTAAAACAGCAATAACCGCAATCAATGAATTCTTGTTGAAGCTTGTAAAGTCCATGAATAACACTCCTTTTTTTATTTTTTTACGTGGGCTTTAACCAATGTTTGGGATTTTCGGGCTTCCCATTTTTTCTTATTTCGAAGTATAGACCGTTTTCATTATTTCCGCCGCTATGACCGGCAGTCGCTATCAGTTCCCCTGCTTGTACTATTTCATTGGGTTTCTTATATAAGTTTTTGTTATTTGCGTAAAGCGTCATATACCCTTGACCATGGTCGAGGATTATCAGTAGGCCGAAGCCTCGTAGCCAATCGGCGAATAAAACTTTTCCTGAGTAAACAGAACGGACTTCTTGTCCTTCATGAGCTTTTATTTTGAGGCCATTCGATTTAATAAAACTGTGAGCGAGTCGATCTCCATAGCGAGTGATAATAGGTCCCTTGACTGGCCATATCAGCTTTTGACGTAATTTAGAAAAAGGAACTCCAGGTTGATAATTAGCAAGAGAAAGTAAACGCATACGAGAAATTAATTCTTCAAGTGATTTTTTATCTTTTTCTAATTCTTTTAATTGAGAACCTTCACTGGTAATTTTTTTATTGAGTGCAGAGACGAAGTTTTTTTGCAGGGTTTGCTTTTCGAGTATTGTATTGTGTTTTAATTCTTTTTGTTGTTTAAGAAACTCTAATGACTCTTTAATTTGAGTCATTTTTTGCTGAGTTTGATTCAACTCATCTAGAGTTTTTTGAATTTTCAGAAGTGATTTTTTGCGAGCATCATAAATGTGTTGATAATAAAGCGTGATGCGATTGAGCTGACTTAGATTTTGCTGATTGAGTAGGATTTTAATGGTTTCTTCACGGCCTAATGTATAGTGAGCACGAATTTGTTGAGCAAGCAAGGCACGTTGATCATCTAATTGTTGCTGTTGTTTTTTCTGAGAAGACAATACTTGTGCTAACGAAGAATTTTGTTTTTGCACATTCTGTTCAAGCGTTGAAAGCTCATTGGTAATATTTCCAATTTCAATTTCCGTTTTTTTTAATTCTTGATTTAACCCATCACGTTTGTCTTGAGTGACGGATAGATTTTTTTGTAGCTGATTGATTTGTGTTTTGATGGTATTTAATTGCTGGGATTTTTGGTTAATAGTAGTAGACGGTGATGGATTAGCGAGTAATTTACTCGAAAACAGTACACAAATAATGAGTAAAAATATTTTATTCATGTTGTCTCAAATAGACAGTGACCTGTCATTTCTTTTGGAACAGGTAATCCCATTAAATGGATCAGTGTGGGGGCTATATCTGTTAAAACGCCCAAATCTTGTAGAACTTTTGCGGGTCGACCAATATAAAGTAGTGGAACAGGTTCTGTCGTGTGTGCGGTATGTGGTTGTCCGGTGATATCATCATGCATAAATTCAGCATTCCCATGATCAGCCGTAATCATGGCTTCACCGCCAACAGATTGTAATGCTGTCATGACTTCTCCAAGGCAGCGATCTAAGCATTCAATCGCAGCCACTGTCGCATTAAAATTTCCTGTGTGTCCGACCATATCTGCATTGGCATAATTACAAATAATTAAATCGTATCGTCGACTTCGAATCGCTGTGATTAAATGTTGTGTGACTTCAGGTGCGCTCATACTGGGTTGTTCATCATAGGTTGCGATTTTAGGAGAAGGGATCATGGTACGATCTTCTCCGGTAAATGGTTTTTCACGACCACCATTCATGAAAAAAGTAACATGCGCATATTTTTCGGTTTCGGCAATTCTTAATTGTTTTAAACGTAAATGAGCGATGTATTCTCCTAAACTATTGCTCATTGAAATCGGTGGAAAAATAACTTCAACAGGAAAATTTTTATCATAACTCGTGAGGGTAACAAAATTTTTGAGTGGAATAATTTTTTGTCGAGAAAAATGATCAAAATGAGTTTCAACAAAAGCTCTTGTTAATTGTCTTGCGCGATCAGCTCTGAAATTCATAAAGATGACGCAGTCGTTTTCTTCGATTGTGATTGGGTGCGTTTTGTAAATGCTGGTGGGTTGAACAAATTCGTCGGTTTCCCCTCGTTCATAAGCTGCTTTTAATGCAGATAATGCATCCATTGCGTGAAATTCTGCTTTGCCATTGGTGATGAGCTCATAGGCTTTTTGTATTCGATCCCATCGGTTATCCCGATCCATGGCATAGTAACGACCAACGATAGACACAATAGAACCACATTTTAATTTTTTTAATTGTGTATCGAGATTTTTTAAAGAAGTTTCTGCGCTACTCGGGGGAGTATCTCTGCCATCCAAAAAAGCATGAACAAAAATGTTTTTTAAACCTTGAGCGGCAGCACAGTCGATGAGTGCCTGAATGTGATCTTCATGGCTATGAACACCACCGGGCGACAATAGTCCCAACACATGCAGATTTCCACCTTTTGCAATCGTTGTTTCAATGGTTTTTGAAAGAACGGGGTTTTGGCAAAACTCATGGTGATTGATGGCTTTATTAATGCGAGTTAAATCTTGATCGATAATTCTTCCAGCCCCAATGTGCATATGTCCTACTTCAGAATTACCCATTTGTCCTTCGGGCAAGCCAACACATTCACCTGAGCCTGTGAGTACGGTGTGGGGGCAGTTTGCCCACCAAGTATCCCAGTTGGGGGTGTGGGCCGCTGCAATCGCATTGTAATCCGATTGCTCGCGATATCCCCAGCCATCCAAAATAATTAAAACAAAGGGTCGGTGTTTTAGTTTCATGAGTTTTCATTAGGTCAGTGTGAGGGGCGAGTATAGAGAGGTTGGGTGTAAAAACCAAGTACGGTGGATGCGTTAGGATTAGGTACATAGCCGAACGTGTCCTGCCATCGCTCTCCCCCATTTTTGCTTCGCTTGTCATCCCTGAGCAAAGCCGAAGGATCTCAGAGTGACCTCGAGATCCTTCGCAGAGCGAGGGATGACAGTAACCATAAACTTTTAAATGATGGCGTAATGTGTATAATGCCGGACTCTAAAATTAACGTGTGAGAAAAGAGTATTTTATGAATGATTTATTGCAACATTTTCCACAATTTTTTATGGCTCATTGGGCGCTTTGGCTAGCCTTCATTGTTTTGCTCGGTCTTGTGGTTCGTTCAGAACTCAGTGCACAGGTTCGGGGGATTAAACTTCTTTCTCCTCAACAAGCTGTTTATTTGATCAATCGTGAAGATGCAGTCGTGATAGATTTACGAGATGAGTCTTCTTATGTTACTGGACACATTACAGGCGCGATTCATTTGCCCCAAAATGAATTTCAAGATAAGCAAAAGAAAATTGAAAAATATAAGAAAAAGCCCGTGATTTTGAGTTGTGGTAATAGTCAAAACTCTACTAAGTTTGGTTCAGAATTACGTAAGAATGGCTTTGAGCAAGTCTACGCTTTAAAAGGTGGTCTTAATGCTTGGTTAGCTGCCAATATGCCACTGGTCAAAGGAGCTTAAAAATGGCGAAAGTCGTAGTATACAGCAAAGAAAGTTGTCCTTATTGCGTGCAAGCCAAAGAATTATTGAAGCGAAAAGGAGTGGATTACCAAGAGATTCGTGTGGATTTGGATCCCATGCAATTGCAGGAAATGATGGAACGTAGTGGACGTCGTACCGTGCCGCAGATTTTTATTAATGAACATCATGTAGGCGGGTATGATGATTTATATGCGTTGGAAGTCGCGAAGAAATTAGATGATTTATTAAAATAACTAAAGAAGGAAATATTTTATGGCTACTCAAAAACAACAAGCAACGACTGATACAGCTGAACAATTTGGAATTCAAAAGCTTTATGTCAAAGATCTTTCTTTAGAATCTCCCAGCTCACCACAAATCTTTACTCAAGAATGGAAACCAGAAGTGCATTTGGATATTAATACTCAATCAAACACGATTGATAAAGGCGTTTATGAAGTTGTGTTAACAGTGACAGCTTCTGTAAAATCGAGTGAAAAAACAGCGTTTTTAGTAGAAGTAAAGCAAGCGGGTATTTTCACAATCGCTGGATTCTCTGAAGAAAATTTAAATCATACTTTGGGTAGTTTTTGTCCAGGTGTTCTATATCCTTATGCTCGTGAAGTCGTGAGTGACGTTGTAACACGTGCTGGGTTTCCACAATTAATTCTTGCACCAATTAATTTTGAAGCAATTTACCAAGATCAATTGATGAAAGAGCAGCAAGCTGGTAAGTCTGGAAAAAAGAG
>JAFEDO010000216.1 GCA_018241565.1 Pseudomonadota bacterium | reverse complement strand
TCAACTACCATGCCTGACAAATCAGATATCCCATCATAAGGTTTAGGTGCACCGAGAGGTGTTGCGACCAGCGTTAAAAAATTTACGAGAAAAGCACGTTCTTGTGGCGTTGGGAAACGACAACCCAATTGAGTATCAAAAGGATTAATTGAATATTCAGGAGTCATACGTAATCGATGATAAGCCACCGTGTGACGTTGATTAGGTGGCAGTGCTTCACGCAATAGCGAAATCAATCCACTACTGGAAGGACCAATATCAATAATAGAAATACGAGGAAGACGTTGTAACCCACCGGATAAGCATAATGCCAAATTGATTGCATTAGATAATACCGATTTACCAGATCCAGGACGTGCATATAACAAATCAATCCAAGTTGTCTGTTCACTAGAACCCGGCTGGAATGGCCATGGTTTTCCATCAGGAGAACGAAACAATAACGCACCCCTCGACCAAGGCGAGGCTGGACGAGTAATCGGAAGCAAATAAATAACATCTGATAAAGGTGCTACTGATGGCACTGCGACACTTTCAGTAGTCACACCTAACATGCTGGAAACAACTCCTGCAAAAGCATCACCACACACTTCTGAAACTTCACAGGTACCCCATCCTTCAATCGCTTTTGCTAATTCAGAAGCTCTTGTACGTAATAAGGGAAGATTACCTTCAGGTGCCCATGTTGTTGCCGTTACTCTCAAACGAACAACAGAATCATCTGTGTTAACGCTGATGTATTTTAATAAATTAGCCGAATCACTGATTAATCTGTTATGTGCTGCTGAAAAACTTAATATCGCAGATAAAGTGGATTTAAATTTTATAGTCGATAATCCTTCGCTTTCAATTAAAAAAGAAATTCGCCAAGGAATACGTGCTGCTAAAGCTCTTTGAAATAAGCCGAGAAATGATTTTAAATCTTTTGGAAATAAATCAATAAACACTGATGAGTAAAGCATATTACCCATCTTCACCGTTCTTAAATCGAGATTTTCAGCATCACGAGGAATGATTTGTTTCGCAAGAGAAGGCCATAAAATGTCTGAAGGCTCACCATTAAAGTTATTAACTTCACGTGCAGAAATTTTATCTCCTGGTAGAGAAGCTCTCCATTGTCTATCTGTAAACTCTGGATCTGCACTCATTCGTATGGCATACACAGCATCATGAACTTCTAATAATTCTGAATATAAATTTAATGTATTCAAGTCATTCACTAAAGCTCTAACAAACGCATCATGTGCATCACGCAGATCAGGAATCGCTGCAGCAATATTTTGTGATACGCGAAACACCGGAATTTCTTTATCTCGAATCGCTCGTAGTTTTTCTTTATTCGCTCGCGCCAATTGTTCATTCGATAAACTTTCTGGGCGTGTCCAAAGTACAAAATATACTTTTTCTTCTGCACAGTAACGAGATAAAAAATTAGTTCGCTCAGAAAAAAGATCATCGAGATCTAAATTAAGATGATTTGCAGTTTGACGAGCAGGTTCATAAATATCATTTATCATGTTCTTCACATGATCTTGATCATAGCTAAAATAAACTTGCAGAGCATGACCACGACGAGACATCGCTGCATGCAAACTTAGTGCAAGACCGTCTCGCAAACGTTTAAATTCTGGCGTTCCAATTAATCCACGAACACCATTAATGCGAAGCACAGAAACTAAAGAACCATCATGTGCGACTAACACGGTAGGACTATCTGCAGATTCTAATTCATTATACGATTCGGTGGTTTGTTTGAGCGACGTGCTCAACCAAGCGAGAAACGAGTCGATACCATCCAAGAATGATTCTATGATTTTCGCCATGGGTTTCCCGATTCCCTTATTCTTTTTATTCGGAGGATAATTCGCCTAATGCAGCACTGGCCCAATGTTCAATCTGTTTTTTAAACTTAGCTCGTGATGGTAATAAACGCAGACCAGAGAGTAAAGGATGATCTTCTTTTATTTCAGGAAAATCAGAATCAATTAACAGTTGGCCAAATGCAGAAGGATTACTGCTCCCTTCTCCAAACTTTTCTTCTACAATCTGCGCGCGAAACTTTAAACTTCGATAAATAGACTGTGCACTATTCTTATAACCCGTATCATTAGTCATTGCGCAAAATAATACATGACAAAAACTATTAACATCTGACTGACTGATTTCCGGTAAATAAACCAGCGTACCACCCCCATATTCACCAACACCCACTGATTCTATGAAGAAACATTGTGCGCAAAAGCAACACGCGGTCACTAAATTTGAGAACTTATTATTCCGATAATTATTATCTAAGTTAACAACTTCTTGGTATTGATTGGCTTGAAAACCACAAAACTGACAAGTGTATTCATCTCTTGAAAAAACTTTTTCTTGGAAAACGCGAAAAGCAGAGTCTGCTCTTCGCGCCATATATAAATTCCAATTCCCGGGTTTTGCAATCAAGCGCAGTGGATGCATCTATTTCCCAGAATAAACAACGCCAGAAGGACCACCCACTGTTTGTGAACCACCAAACAACGTTTGTCCAGTTACTCCGAAAATAGTTGGTAAGAAAATGAGTGCCGCAGCAATAAATAACATCGCAATCGGTGTTCCAATAGGAAGTTGAGTTGGGTTGTCTTTGTGTTGTTTAAATTTCAAAATAGCACCCATCGCAAAACCTAAACCTGCAATATAAGCAGATGCCGTGATCATTTTAGCGACTGATTTAAAAGTTGATGTCACATTCTTAGCAACTTGCCCCAAATCGGTACTACCACTAGTACCTGCTGCGTAAACAGAATCGCTCCAGAAAAAAAACAGCAGTGTTAAAACAGATATTGAAATGACTATTTGTAAGAAACGGTTACTGCTTAATGTACGAATCAAATTGCTCACGCGATGTCTCCTTATTGATGATAGGTGTGTTGGGTGGGGTGTATTATATCCTTAAATTTAAGTAAAGCTAATCCCTAATGTATTTGACAAGATATTGCTGGTCGCAATGATGTTAATAGCCAAGATGCCACCAATAATATGAGTTAAGCCTTTACCATAGGTGGCTTGACCTCCGCCACCATGCTTTGAAGCTTGGGCAACCAATACCCATCCTCTGATAAAAGCAATAACCCCTATGAGTTGAACTAATCTAAATACCGCTATCATGGCAGAAGGGTTTGTAACACCACCAGCACCAACCCAATCAGAGTACTGGAGAATACTGGTAGAACCAAAAGTCGTATTCATCACAATGTCTAACCCCGTAGGAAGGTAAGCGAAGACAGCACCGACAATCAAATATGCTATAGGTTCTTTTAAACCCGTATTACTAGCCATCATGGTTCTAAGTTCACCGTATACCTTTAAATGGTATATGGCTTTAAACATAAAGCCGATTCCCAGTATGTAGGCCAACCCCGTCACTAAGTGCCAAACTGGGCCTAAAGAATGGTTCAGACTAATCAACATGTCTTGGGCTGAAGTCACCTCTGCATAGGCATTTCCAGCAAATAGCATAAAACCAATCAATAATAGCCTAGCTATCAATATACCCATAAACTCACCGATCGCTGGGGCTATATTCAATAATCCTTCCGGAACTGGTTGAAATCGTCCCTGATTCAGGGTTAATTGCAGTCACAACGCCATAGCCCGTTATAAAATCCCCCTGACTAACGGTAATTCTAGTATCATTTTTTAGCTTTAGCCACGCACGACCAGGAATAATTGCTTCAATAAAGTATTTAGGCAATTCTACTGCTTTTTTGGGCTGCTTTTTCTTATGTGCTTCTTCATAAAGCTTTTGAAAAGCATTCAATTGGTCTTGCAACTGACTAACCTGTTTCGTTAAATTTTGGATAGTAAAATTTAAATCTGAGAAACGACTATCTATATCGCTGAGATTATTTTTAAAATCAACGATACTCGCTTTTAATATCCCTATATCTTCTTTGTTTTGTTGTGTCGCTGCTGAAATTTCATCTAACTTTTTGGCATGCGCCACAGTTTCAGCAGATGAAATCACTGGAGTTGGAGTTGCTGCTGGCACTGGAGTAGGTGCAGTTACAACAGGTATTGGCTTTTGTTGTTTTATTGGTTCTGATGAAAAAAAGGAACCTGCAAATTGATAAATAGCAAATCCGATTAATACGACGGTAATGATGAATAAAAGATTTCGAAGCCACATGCTACGTTTGGGTAAAACAACAGTCGAGTAAGAAGACCCCGTACCTTCAGGTTCTTCACCAGGTAGTTGATACTCTTCATCAGGATGATTTGTGTCGACCATAAGTCATATTCCTCAATTATTGTTGTTGCTCATTAACTTGCACATCTTTCAAAAACAAAATCCCCATGCCTGTACCTGAATATACATAAACCGTTGGTGGGGTATTAAAGTTTTGTTTAGCGACCGTACTCCAGTTTTTACCAACCTGTCCTAAACCAATAATAACGTTATCTTTAACAGAACGGCTGACTTCTTGTGCTACCGTTGCTGATGAACCATTAATACTAATCGTAGTTCCCGTTGCTTGATACGCATTACCTAATCCGTTGATAAAAGATGCTGCGAAAAGTGAACCATAACGCAATAGGTAATGGTTATCTGTTTTGCTCGATAAAGCCGTTCTAGCGGTTGTAGGATCAACCGCTACTGCATTAATAGGAATCGTCTTACTAGCTGCAGGAATAGACAGCGTTTGAAAATTAAGAATAACGCGTTCTGCATTTTGTGGTCTACTTAATGAACCGATTAAACGAGCACCTTTTAACTTACCTTGAACAATCGTTGCTAGCACAGGACCTGGTTCATCACTATTCACAGAAGTATCTAATACCGCAAACATGATATCACCCGCTTTAATAGCATTTTCTCCAGTGACAGCACCAGCCGCAGCACCTTCAGCAGCTACACTACCAAGACCAATCGCTTTCCCAGTCGTTTTATCTTTGGGTTCAGGTCCTTGAACATACACTTGATTGGGTGTGGACCAACTCGCGAGCATTGTTGTTGCTTCCGAACTGATTGCAGATTGAAACCGATTTAAATCTTGCTGGCGTTTTTGTAAAGATTCTTGTTGTACTTGTCTCGCTAATACGGCTTGTAATTGTGGATTGCCTCCAGGAGCTACTTTTCCTGTACTGACTGAAGGCACACCCGGCAATTGCACGTTGAGTTCTCCAGGCACAAATAAATTCTTCAATTGCTCGGGAGAAAAACCTGCTGCCTGCAATTGCTCTTGTGTAAACCCTGCATTTTTTAAATCTGCTGCGCTGTATCCTGCGTCTTTTAAATCTTGCGCACTAAATCCAGCATTACTTAAATCTTTCGCAGTAAATCCAGCACCTTTCAATTCTTTTGCACTAAATCCTGCTGCTTTTAAAGATGCAGGACTAAACCCAGCATCTTTTAATTCTTTCGCAGTAAATCCTGCATTCTTCAATTGTCGAGCACTAAAACCCGCATCTTTTAATTCCTTCGCACTAAATCCAGCCGCCTTTAAATCTTCTGGAGAAAATCCTGCATCCTTAAGCTCTTTCGCGCTAAATCCAGCATCTTTTAATTCTTTCGCAGTAAATCCTGCTGCTTTTAAATCCGCTGCCGAATATCCTGCTTGTTTTAAAGCTGCCGCACTACAACCCACTACATTATGAAGTGTTGCTGCACTGACACCTGCCTCTCGCGCTTTTTTCAAAGCAACAGGATCACAACCATTTTTTCTCAGTTGATCAGCGGTATATCCTCCGGGAATAAATTGTGCAGACTTTTCTGCTGCAGAAATTTCTTCGGGTGAAAAACCTGCGCCTGCTAATTCATTCGAAGAGAAGCCTGCCTTAGCTAAATCTCCCGCTGAAAACCCAGCATCTTTTAAATCCTTTGCACTAAACCCAGCATTTTTTAAATCCAATGCAGAAAACCCAGCATCCTTTAAATCTTTTGCGCTATACCCTGCTGCTTTTAATTGTGCAGCTGTACATCCCGAGATACTGCGAATAGCTGCAGCAGTAACACCGGCTTGTCGTAATTTTTTTAGCGCTTCCACATCACATCCAGCTGCTCTAACATCTGCAGCAGTCACTCCCGGAGGCAATCCTGTTGCATTTCGAATATCCTCAGGAGAAAAACCAGCACCTCTTAATTCATCATCAGAATATCCTGCGTCTTTTAATTGTTTGGCGGTAAATCCTGCTTCTTTTAAATTGCATGCACTACAACCTATTTGTTTTAAATCACTGAGTTTTGCACCTTCTGCAATCACTTTTTTAATCGTGGCCACATCACAATTTGTTTTTTTTAATTCGGATTGCCATAAACTTTTTTGACCGCCCAAGCCTTCTTGTTCTCTAGCCAGCGCGTTAAATCCTAATCCCCCTTCGGGTTGAACCACTTCTTGTCCTGGTTGTAAACGTTGTAGCCGAACGATAGTTGGAACTGAGCTACCGCCTGTTTTTAAAGCTTCTTTTGCTTTTTGTACATTTTGTTTCTCAACTAATTGCGCATACTGCTTGGTGGGGTTGATACTCCCAGGAACAGATTCAATTTTCGTTGGAATACCTGGCAATTGTGCACTCGCTTCAGGACCTGTTTCTACTGAACGCAATCGCAAAATTCCAATCACAATACCAAGAATGATTAAAAAAACGGTCACTAAAATAATCGTTCTCGAACGAGTTTCTTTAAAAAGATTGGCTAGGTTTTTTGCCGCCCCATTCGCCATAGTCTTACAATCCTTCTATTTTTAATTGAATTAACTTTCCATGTTGAGACACGAGCAATATAGGTGTTTTCAACATTTCATATACCTTTGTTCCATCGGCGCTAGACATCGTCGAAAGCCACCCGGGGGATAATACAGTCAGATGCGTTCTCACATAAATTTTTTCGCCTAATAACCATACTTCTGCACTACCACCATTCACCGTCAATGCTTTGCTTCCTGTTGGTGGAACACCATCTAGTACACTCAGCAATAGGGTATTTGTGCCTTCTGGTAAACCTCCACCCGTTGGGATTGTTTGGGCATTAGGACCTAATCCCTGCACTCGAAGATCTTGACGGTAATCCACCGCTTTTTGACCTGGAATTAATGTTAACATCACCGGCGTTGATAATCCTTGTAATCGAACCGCTAAATTTCCATAGGTATATAATTGTGAGGCCTGAATCATTAGGGTATTACTTTTTCTATCCCACACGACATTAAATGCCTGTGGATTTCCTAAGTCATATGCAGCGATGGGCCAAGGTGCTCCCGTAGAATCTAAAAATACCAGTGAAGATACAAAGCCCTTTGCTAATCGAATTACAGGGGGTGTAGCGCCTGGCGCTAAACTAACAAATTGAGAAGATGCTGTTGGACGAGGGGGTGTTGTAACCTCGTTTTGAGCAGCAAATTGAGTTTCTTCAAACACTCTACGTAAGGCTTTTATCTGATCGGGCGTCATGGGGAATTTTTGAGTCACCGCAGCTTGGAACGCTGCTTCTCTTAAAGGATCATTAGGAAAAAGAGGATCCGTAGACTCTGGCTGTTGTTGCTGTGCTGCATTATTCGCAGCATTAGGATCCGTTGCGGGTGTTGCTGGAGCTGGACCTTGGCCTGCAGTGGTAGCAGGCGCCACGCTCGATGGAAGTACCGGAGCACCATTCGGCCCTAATATAGGCCCAGTTTCCTCTGCAGCACTTGGCATAGGCTTAATATTCGTACTTTGTGGTCCCGAAGGATTTGGCGAAGGTTGTTGTTGCTGTCTTTGTAATTCTTGTTGCTGTCGAATTTGTTCGAGTTTTGCAGCTTCAGAAGTCGATGCACTCAATTGCTGTACATTTTGTTGTAGCTGTTGTAGTTGCTTTAAGTCTTCTGCATCTTCTCCTTTTTCAGAGGACACTTGTGCCGCCCCAAGTAATGAGATATCCAATACAATAAATAAAGCGATGCTGATCAATATTACTTTTTTCATATTTTTCTAATTTGTCCCTAGCTTATGCCAATCCCCGCTGAGTTTTTGAGATTGGTATATCTACTGCCCTGGAGCAGCAATAAACTGAGCAATACCTATTCCGCGAGGAGAATTCAACGTCGAGACCCGCACAATAAGAATATTAACCATATAACGAGCCTGTGAAAACTCACTCGAACTCTGGAATGTTACCAGAATTGGCATTTGTACTCGCCAAGAATATCTACCCTCAATAACACCTTTTTCTAAAATCACAGGCGCTTGTGTTGCCACCGCAGAAACAATCAATCTTTTTGCTTTAACGGCATCTAAAGTATTAGAAGCATCTAATTCATCTAAGAAATTTTTCCAACCTGTAGTTGTAAAAAACTCTGATGCCGCTTGCAACTCTTGACGATAATTCACGAAGTTATAAGTATAAGAAGCAATAGCTGCCTGATTCGCCCATTGCAACACAGCAGAATCCGATTGATTAGGACGATCTAATGGATAAAGCGGAGTTACTCGCCCATTAATCGAAGTAGCAAAATACTTTGGTTTTGGCGGATTCATGTAAACATAAAATACCAAAGCACCCAAGAAAAAATTAATAACCAGTGATAATAATAAAGTGAGCATCACTCGCCGATAATTATCACGATAAAATTCATTTCTGAGTTGCACTAATTCTGCAGCTTGTTCATTGGCCATATAGAACTCCGATGCTGTTACAACGAATCCTCTTCTTCTTTTTTTTGTATACTTTCAGCGTTCGTTGGATTCACTGGATTTACCGTAATTGCCGTATTTTCTTCACTCTGATTTTGTTCCTGCTCTATATCATTTCCTTGCATATCCTTCTGCCTAATTTCTTGAGGCTCAGAAGGCGGTAATAAATATTCCGAAGATTCATTCGGAGTATTTAACGCATCTAAAGGCGTTATAAAGCTCGCACTGTCCGTCGCATAAAACTTTGGTTCCGGCCGAGTCATAATTTCATAAACTAAAGCGGCCAACCATACCATGGTTACTAACAATGAACCAATTAAAATCCGCACCGTGGCACGAAAATGATCTCTATAAAAATCTTTTCTAGATTTCACTAAGTCAATCAAATATCGACTCATCAATAAACTCTTCTTAAAGTGATTTCTATTCGCTGGTTTTTCGCTCGCCCAGCCGAAGTTGCGTTATTTGAAATAGGATCAGCGCTTCCATATCCTGTCGCTGTTAAGAGTCTCGCATCCATTCCATGTGTCCATAAGTATCGTGCAACATTTTTTGCTCGTTGTTTAGATAATGCGATATTTCGTTTTTCCCAACCCGTATTGTCTGTATATGCCGCTACATTGACATCTACTTTCATAAAATATTGTAAATATTCAGTCACATGGCCTAGCACTCTATTGGCATTAGCATTGAGTCGCGGAGAGGAAGGATAAAAAAGTTGATTAGCAGGGATAATGAGCGTTAATTCATCGCCCAAAATAACGATTTGGACCTGCTCATAACGTAACGCATCTTGCAAACGAACTATTTCTGGTTCTCTTAAGTATTGATCATATCCAATCAACCCTCCGGCAACGCCTCCGACGGCAGCACCAAATATGGCACCAGCACCTACCAAAGAACCCGCGATTGCTCCGCCACCCGCACCCATCGCCGCACCAGCAGCCGTTTTATTCGGATGAGCATGTGGATTTAACCCCTGAGCACAACCACTTAATCCTAAGAAAGTAGCGCAGGAAATGACTAATAGGAAGATGAAGTGTCGCGTCACGAAGAGATCCCTGTTTGCCGGCCAGAACAGCGGCAAATAAACCACAAGATGAGGTTAGAAACAAGGATTTTTCTAATCGACCGATGAACCTTCTTGTTCTTTCTTCAATCTTGCTTTTTCTCTTGCTACACGAATTTCTTGGTTGAGTTCTTGAGCTACGCCCGCTAAATCTTCCGAAGAAATATGATCAAAATCCTCTGGTGGATAAAAAGTTGCAATTTCCATATCTTTAATCACTTCCTGAGCTACATTAGAAGCTAATTTATCCGTCTTACCTAATGCACGTTCAACTTTCGCTAATTGAGTACGTGTGGGTACACGCATGAGTAAGGGTTGATTAAATGACTCCACATCTTTTGTTAATAAGAATTGCTCCACATCTGAATTGATACGTCTTTCAGTAAAGACATTCAATTCATCCTGTGGTGTTTCTTCAATGTTCTCTTCTAATAATAATCCTGTCTCGACAATATTTTCTTGATCTCTATTTTGAAATGCCATTAATGCGGATACCCCACGCTCGATAGGATTATCATAATCTTCTTCCTTCAAAGCATTCGCAATAAACTGAATATCTTCAGATTCTTGAGATATGAGAGGTGCAACATCTTCCGATGATAATATTTGTTTAAAGCGCTCCATGCGTTGTTCTAACTCTAATAAAATACTTTCTTGTGGCGTATCTACTTTTAAGAAATGATTAATTCGCATACGTTTTGCAGGTTTTGGATTGGCGTAAAACATACGTGCACGAATAATTTTTGATTTAAAGAAGATGTGCGCTTCACCTAAATTTTGCTCTTTGAGATCTAACAAATCTACTCGAGCTCGTTTTTCAAAAGAAGAACTTTTTGTATCTAAATAACTATTCGTCACACTGGTATCTCGCACTTGAAACGCATCTACTTTCGTTACATAAGATTCGCCGGCTGTTTTTGTGAAAAACTCCCAAGTTTCTGTTGGATCTTCTAACTTCATACAAATCTTAATGTTTGTATTCGCACCGATAGATGCCGCTTCTTCTTTTGAAGTTTTTTGAAATGCCGGTAAATCTTGTCCTGCAAAAATCGCGGAAAATCCCAGTGATCGCGCTTGTGCTGGCACAACAGCAAATCCCTGAACGGCGTAATAACCATATTCATCTAAAATACAGAGAAATGGCGTTAATGCATTCGTTGGTTTACGTTGAATGATATCTTCATATTCTCCTTCTACAGATTCACCTAAACCTGCTGCCATCATGGCTTTCAATGAAGAAACAATCACCTTTCCTAAGTTTGACAATTCATCGGGAGATTTTTCTAGCGCGGGAAGTAATACCACTAAAATACGTCGATTCAATACCACGTCTTTAAAATCCACTTCTGCTAACTTCGTACGCATGATATGACCATAGGTATCTGCTAACGATGTGAATACACGTGTTAATTGCATAGTGATAAAACCATGTTGTTCAAGCGTTTGAGAAACTTGTTTACCTTTTCGTTCTTTGGTGTATCCAGGCAATGTAGCAAGATAGTTTTTTATAGGTTCTAACACAACTTCAGGGGCACTTTCTAAACTCACCGGATCTTGTCCATCGCGAATAAATTGTTTATCGATGGCCATTGCTTCTAATCTTTCTAATACGAAATAGTTACGAATGGAATTGGCATCTAATAAAATAGCACCTTCGTCACGCATATAAACTAAGATTTTCATGAGTGCTTCTACGAACGCAATCGCACGACCTTTCCACATATCACCATCTGGCGTTTGTGAAGCAGAATCCATTAAGCTCACAACCAATTGTGACAACATACTCGACGAACCCATAGAAAATGGATTCATGGTATTAGACAATCGAGATTCTTGAGGTCCTACAATATCTTTTGCACCCGTCATGAAATTCACTAACAACAAATCATCTTCACGACCTAAACTACGTGCCATTGAAAAAATTTTGGAATACAGTGTATTGTCACCTTTCCCATCGACGTAAATAAAACCACTCGCTTGTACCAACGCATTATAAGCCAGTGAAACAAGCGTTTCTGTTTTACCAGAACCTGTCGAACCAAAAATTAAAACGTGAGTACGCATATCTTCGTTATGGAACCATAATTCTTCACCCGTTTTTATGTCATTACCGAAGTAGGTGATCCCTCTTGCTTTATTTGGTTTATTTGTACCGGGACTTATATCATTATAATCTGTTGCACCGGAGCATTTGGGCATTCGAAAAGGCAACATGAGTGGGCGAGTGTAAGAATAAGCAAAAAAGATAGCACCTAATAAAAAAATCCAATCAGAAGCAACAGGTAATAAAAATATAGCGGCACAAAGTGCCACTAACACAATTGCTGTATTAGTACGATTAGAAAAGAAATCCGTGACCCGTTGTAATAGCGGGCGCGTATCACGTAAAAGTAGATTAGGATCTACTTCTTGCCTAGATTCTAAACCTCGTTGCATTGCCATACTGAAGCTCCAACATCCCTCAATCTTTTGGAATATATTTAATTTCTTTGATCGCTATTTCTAACGCGTTCACTGCTTCTTGAACCATAGGAACCATCACCTTATGTCCCAATTCTTTTTCTACTATCCAATGTGCAAACGCGCCTGATACTTCTGAAACGGGTGTTTGTCTTCCAACCGCATTCAATATATACCATAATCTTCTGTCGACTGGTTTTAACCACAGAAATTCAGCAGTAGCCACGACACCATCTTCTCGCGCTCGCTCTAGCATAGAAGCCATGACGGTTGAAACATAAGCGTGTCTTTCAACAATCCTAACAACAGGCTTTGTATCTTTATATTTATTTGCAAGATCATCAACACCACTGAAATCTAATTTTCCTGTGAGCGATGATTTAGAAATTTGTTTTAAGATTTTATAAGCATTGTCTCGATCACGATTAATTCTTGCAGCAAAAATGGCAAACAATGCCTTCGTATGTATCGGCAAATACTCTACACCTTGCCAATAGTGCCCTAATTGCAAAGCAAATATTTTACGAGCATCTCCTTTCAATACGGTTACTGTATGTGGCGTTTTACTTTTAAGGGTACCTGCTTTGTATTGAGGTTCTTCAATTTTTATTAAACTATATTTTTTAGCAAAATCCATGGGAACCAATCCCATCGCCCAAGAACCTGCATCTAAATCTTCATTTACCAAATCTAAATTAAGTACGGGTGAAATTTCAGGCCAATTGACATACTCTTGTTTAGCTAATTGTTTCATCGTATAAATTTTTCGAAATCTTAGAGTAATGTCGCTGATATATAAAAGAACTGAGAATACAATTAAAAATAAGATAAATGGATAACGCATGTAATTACCAATAGCCGTACCTACTTTTACCATTTCATCAAAACTGACGGTTTGTGGAGATAGTGATTGTATTAAGGTAATGTCTGAGGCAATGGAAGGCACAAAGAGACGTACAAGATAAGCTTGATATAATTTTATTTCGAAGAATGCAGCAACGATATATTGATGTGCGAAATGCCATACCAACCATAGTGTAATCATCACTAATATAGTTATCCATAGTGGCGCTAACGCATTATCGCCGCCTTGGGACTGTTGTTGAGGTGCTCCTGCCATAACTACCCTATAAAAATGTTAAACCTAATTAATATCGATCATTATAGTAAATTCTTTGAATTTCATACTTAAATTTCAAGATTATTCTGTGCGTTGTTCCCTGGATCCTGGCTCGCGCGCTGCTCGTATGACCTGTCGTCCCGGCTCTCACGTTACGGCAAAGCTTTTAATAGTTCAGCCGTAACATGAGGGCCGAGCTTCAGCGTCGTTTTTGCAGCGCTTGGCCAGGATGACAGAAGACCGCTGAATAACTAAATAAAATCCACGTACTCAATATCACCTTGCCGAACTAACTTATGATCTTTAAACAAATAACGCCCTGTTGCATGCATAAAACGAATAATATTTTCTGGTTTAACAGCGCCATCTTTAGCAATTAATAATTCATGCCCTAAACGATCGACCATGATTTTCTCTTGAGGCACATGAATGACATCGCTGCTACTGATATAGATAGCAACGTAAGCTTCATTTTCTTTATGCATTTTGGAGCGAATGAGCGCTCGGATATCGTTTTCAAGATGATAAATCGGGCGAGTTATAATGTTGTTGCTTAAGCTATTAACGATTTTTTCCCATTTAGCTAGGTTGTTACCATCTGCATTGTAAAGGGAAATAAACACTTCTTCCTGACCTACACGAGCGGCTATACGGTTAGCTAAGTGATTAGGATGTTCTGCATAATTGCTTGCAAAAGATTCGAGGTTCAAAGAAGCCTTGAATTTATCGCGGATTTGCTTAAGTTTTCGGCCAGTTGCTTGAAGGAAATTACTTTCTTCCCACGGGCCAAATTGAAGCGCTTCATCTAAGGCTTTTAAAATTTTGAGATTGTGTTTTAGTTCTTCGTCATCTTGGCTCATAAATTCGCTCACCGCACAAAAAAAGCACCCTAATAAATTTGACCGGGGATTATGCCATTAGTTCTGGGGAAAGCCTAATGATTGAGACGGCGAGGCTGACGAGCATAGGAGTCACTAAGAATCAATGGATTGCGTTGTGACTGAAGTAATAGCTACTTAACCAAGAGTCGATCCTGGAGCTTCTGGGGTCGTAGTCGTAAATACAACTTGGTGATTGGGATTATCGCAAAGAACTAAAATTTCATGCAGCATACCACTGGCTTCTACGAGGGCTTTGTTATCGCCTTGTTTATTCTCTTTCATGATGTCCACTGTTTTACAAACGCCACTGAGTGCATTAGTGGCATCTACTCTCGCATCAGTGAGAGTCATTGCCCCGTGTGTATCCACCGTTTGAAAGAATCTTGAGGGTTGTTTTGCTACTGCCATAAATCACCTATTAATTCGTTTATTCTCTTACCTTTAACTACAGTCTAATCCCTGAACATTAAGAAAAGCTTAAGAGAATGAAATTCCTTTTTAGCCTATCGAGGCTAGTCATACATTAACTCATCCAATGCAACAATTTCCTTGTTAGAGGATGCAAAAATCAATTCGTGCAATACGTCCGTCATACACATATATCTCAGTACATTGGGGGTCACTTCGTCAAATACAACCTTTACCCCAACTAGAGACTTATCCGCTTCGTCGAAAGAAACCCCAATTCCGTAGCCCAAACAGAGGGAACTTAACTGGTCTGCCCGCCTGGCTATCGCCGGCAATAGGCCTGTTTCTGCAAATACTTCCTGATAACTTAAGACCCGGTCATTTAAGCTATATTTAACACCAATCGCCTGGGCAATAAGGCACATTTTTCTGGTGACTTCTAATGACATAACCCGTCCCTACCGTTTCCACCAAGGCGCAGATACTTTCCTAGAACCCGCCAGAAAAGCCCTTAACCACCGGAAAAAAACCACTACTGTGAACCCGTACCGCTCTAGCATCGTAAAGAAGAAGATTGCCACGACTGTCACGGCAAAGCTCCACCAACGGATATGCAAAAGCAGCAAAAATACGGGGAAAACGGCCCGGAAATCTATCATAAAAAATCGGGGATTTCGAGCAGAATCTCGCCAATGAGTACTTTGTGGAATGGCATCAGCCATAAACTCTCCCTCGCATCCTATTTATGAGGAAGAGTATATGTGCTTTATAGAGAAATGTAAAAAATGAGTTGAGAAAGGGTGCTGATACTTAGGCTATCGTATTATCTATAGAGTCAGTGCAGTAAAGTTTTAAAAGGTCCTCTAATTCCTTAGATTTCCCACTGCCCATAGGAGCTATTTGAGATTTTCCTTGTGAATTGTGGCTAAAATACACTTGCGAATCCTGGCTATGAGGTACTTCTTCTACTGGTTTTGGGAAAAAACCTAATTGTATTGCCATGATTGTTCCCCTTAAATGTTTGTTTTTTCTGTATATCCAAATCAAAAATCTTGGTCCTTAAGGCTGTACTATAACGACCGAACCTTAAGGAAACATTAAGAGGACACCTTTTCTCTTAAATGTATAAACGGGGGATTTCCTTTCCAACGACTTAGTCCAAAATTCAGGGCCGCATTCTACAACAACCATTTGTGATAAGGGAAGCATTCATGCAAAATTGAGCGCTTGAATTTGCTAAGTATTTATGGTCACCAAAGAACTTCGGGTTGTGTCATCCTGAGCATCAGCGAAGGATCTCGTGATACCGCTGAGATCCTTCGCTGATGCTCAGGATAACAGTCTCATTCAGAATAAAAAAGGATGTTTATGCATTTTACTTTAAATTCGGAACAACAAGCTTTTCAACATCTCGCAAAATCCTTCGCTGAAGAAGAATTCGCCCCCCATGCAAAAGAATGGGATGAAAATAATTTTTTTCCTAAAGATGCTTTAAGAAAAGCAGCGCTCTTAGGTTTCGCTGGAATTTATATTCGTGAAGATGTCGGTGGTGCTAATCTCACTCGCTTGGACGCTGCATTAATCTTTGAAGAATTAGCTACGGCATGTCCTTCAACCGCCGCCTACCTTTCTATTCATAATATGGTAGCGTGGCTAATTGATACTTACGGAAGTCTCGCACTGAGAAAAGAATGGTTACCTAAAATTACTTCTCTTGAACTTTTCACCAGTTATTGTTTAACAGAACCACATTCTGGATCTGATGCCGCGAATTTAAAAACAATCGCGAAACGTGACGGAGATTTTTATGTATTAAATGGCAGCAAAGCTTTTATCTCTGGTGGTGGTGAAAGTGATTTATATGCTTGTATGGTTCGCACAGGAGAAGAAGGTCCGAAAGGCATTAGTTGTCTATTAATAGAAAAAAATACGCCTGGATTATCTTTCGGAAAAAAAGAAATCAAACTCGGTTGGCATAGTCAACCAACCACGATGGTTTTCTTTGAAAATTGTCGAGTACCTGTGCATCAACTCATTGGTGAAGAAGGTCAAGGATTCAAGATTGCTTTGTCTGCATTAAACGGTGGTCGTATTAATATTGGCGCTTGCTCTCTCGGTGGAGCAAAAGCTTGTTTACGATTAGCAAAAGAATATATGGATGAGCGCACTCAATTTCAAAAAAAACTATCTGAGTTTCAAGCATTACAATTCAAATACTCTGATATGTTAACAGAATTTGAAGCAGCAAGACTCATGGTTTACCGCGGGGCTGATGCACTCGATCATCAACATCCTGAGTCAGCGATTCACTGCGCAATGGCAAAACGTTATGCGACAGATGTTTGCTTTCAGATTTGTCATGAAGCTCTGCAAATTTATGGGGGTTATGGATATTTACGTGATTACCCCATAGAACGATATTTCCGTGATCTCCGAGTGCATCAAATTTTAGAAGGCACTAATGAGATCATGCGATTAATTATTTCTCGTCATGCATTAAGTCGTGAATTCAAATTAGAATAAGGAGTTTTTATTTTATGGGACATTCGTTCAAAACAATTTTAGTTGAACTCGATAAAAAAGGGATTTTGCATATCATATTGAATCGCGCTGATAAATTAAATGCTTTAAACGCGTTGGTATTAGAAGAATTACAACAAGTATTTACTGAAGCTAAAAAAAATTCAGACATTAAAGCTTTGTTAATCACTGGTTCTGGAAAAGCATTTTGTGCAGGCGCGGATATTAAAGAATTAGCCGAAGCCAATGGACACTTAGGTTTAGATTTTGCAAAACGAGGACAACAAGTTTTTCGTGAATTAGAAACATTAGGAAAGCCTTCTCTCGCAGCAGTGAATGGATATGCGTTTGGGGGTGGATGTGAATTAGCGATGTCAGCCACGATGAGAATTGCTTCTGAAAAAGCGCAATTCGGACAACCCGAAGTAAAATTAGGGGTGATTCCTGGATATGGTGGCACACAACGTTTAGCACGATTAGTGGGGAAAGGAAGAGCGCTTGATCTCTGTATCACAGGTCGCTCTATTACTGCCGAACTTGCTTTGCAATGGGGACTCGTTACTGAATTAACAAATGCTGATCATCTCTTGATGAGAGCTGAAGAAATTTTAAGTGGCATTATTGCGATGGCACCACTGGCAGTAAAAGCTGTGATTGAAGTGATTGATGTTGGGTTTGATTTACCACTACCAGAAGCTTTGCAATTAGAAGCCTTACATTTCGGAAACACTTGCTCAACAGAAGATAAACGTGAAGGGACCGAAGCGTTCTTAGAAAAGCGAGCTGCGAATTTTAAAGGAGAGTAGTACCACCTGAGGTTGTCATCCTGAGCGTCAGCGAAGGATCTCAGTGAGATCCTTCGCTGACGCTCAGGATGACACATTCACATAATACGACAAGCACACACTGAAGAAAAAATGAGATATCGATATGCAACTGAATGAAGAAATATTATTTGAAGAAACACCAGGCAAAAATGGCAACATTGGTTTCATCACGTTAAATCGCCCTAAAGCTTTAAATGCATTAACCTATGAAATGATTTTGGCATTAACGCAGCAGCTTCTCATTTGGGAAAAGCTTCCCCACATCAAAGCCATTGTCATTCAATCGAATAATGAAAAAGCATTTTGTGCAGGCGGCGATCTTCGTAAAGTTTACGAGATTGGAAAAGCAGGCAACTTATCTATCTTGGAATTTTTTCGTGATGAGTACCGATTAAACCATCTCATTTTTCATTACTCCAAACCATATATTTCACTATTAAATGGAATCACTATGGGAGGGGGTGCTGGCATTTCTTTACATGGTTCTCATCCCATTGCAACAGAGAAGCTTATGTTTGCCATGCCTGAAACTGGCATAGGCTTTTTTCCTGATATTGGGGGCAGTTATTTTTTATCTCGTTGCCAAGGGAAACTCGGTACCTATTTTGGATTAACTGGCACACGGTTAAATTTAGAAGATGCCGTTTATGCTGGTTTAATATCACACCATCTTCCCAGCGACTCACTGAATGCATTTTTAAATACTTTAGTTGAAACTTCATTGGGAGATTCTCCTAAAGAAAAGGTGAGTCAAATTATCCAATCTTTTTCTAAACCACTACGTGAGAGTTCCTTCATACAATATCGTCCACTGATCGATGATTGCTTTTCAGGAAAAACGATAGAAACTATTATTTCAAATCTTGAGAAACATAATGACTCTTGGTGTAAAAAAACGATCGAACTTTTAAAAACCAAATCACCGACCAGTTTAAAAATTACGTTACAACAAATACAACAAGGCACTGCATTTCACTTTGATGATTGTATGAAAATGGAATATCGTTTAGCCTCTCACTTTCTTAGAAGCCAGGATTTTTATGAAGGGATCCGTGCAGTATTGATTGATAAAGATCAAAAGCCTCATTGGCAACCGAACGATTTATCAGCTATTACAGAAACTCAAGTGAATCAATATTTTACGTCACTCGGAACGAAGGAGTTAACATTCGAATGAATAAAAAAGATTTAGCAAAAGAAGCAGCTCTTGTTATCCAACAAGCACAACTGGGTTTTTCTCCTCGATTAGGCATCGTATTAGGTTCAGGATTAAGTTCTATTGCAGAGCAAATGACTGCCACTACTGAAATAGATTATAAAAAAATCCCCGGCTTCCCTGTCACAAAAGTTAAAGGTCACTTGGGGAAACTCGTGCTAGGACAACTGGAGAATGTTCCTACTATCTGTATGCAAGGACGTTCACATTTTTATGAAACAGGAAATTATGACAGCGTTGTCACATATATCAGAACTTTAAAATTATTAGGATGCCAATCCCTCATCTTAGTTAATTCTGCTGGATCGCTTCATGCAGACATTGGTCCTGGCAGCATAGTCGCGATTAAAGATCATATTAACTTTCAGCCTGGCAATCCGCTTGTAGGAGAAAATGACGATGCATATGGCGTGCGTTTCCCTGCGCTAGATGAAGCTTATGATCCCATGTTCATTGAACAATTGATTACTTGTGCACAATCTTTAAAAATTAATATTCATACTGGTATTTACGCTTGCGCAACAGGTCCTAGTTTTGAAACTATTGCTGAAATATCAGCATTTCGTATGTTAGGTGCCGATTTAGTCGGCATGTCAACCGTCCCTGAGGTGATTGTGGCACATCATTGTGGGATGAAAATTCTCGCGATATCTTCCGTGAGCAATCTCGCTTCTGGCTTAAGCAAAGTCAGCCACGATCATAATCAAGTTGTGGCTACTTCTGAGGAAGTCAGTAAAAAACTAGGGGCGCTCATTAAAGCGTTTGTGAAAGATCATGTTGCTCGATGACGCTGAAATCATTCAACCAGATTCAAATACTGCAACGAGATTAATCCCTTTACTTGATCTCACTTGTCTTGATCTCAATGCCACAGAAAAACAAATGATTACATTGTGTGAGCAAGCAAAACATGCAGCCGCTGTTTGTATTTATTCTCCCTTTATTCCACTCGCAAAAAACGAATTAAAAAATTCGACAACAAAAATTGCAACTGTTGCAAATTTTCCCGAAGGGAATCATTCTTTAAAACAAGTGCTCAAAGAAATTGATTTGGCCATTGAGTTAGGCGCGAATGAAATTGATATCGTATTTCCTTATCACGATTATCTGAGTGGGAAAAAACAATCTGCGATTGAATTTGTTAAAGCATGCAAAAATGCCTGCTCTCATAAATTATTATTGAAAATCATTTTAGAAACAGGCGCGCTACAAAAACCAACAATCATCGAAGAAGCGAGCAGAGATATTATTAAAGCAGGCGCTGACTTTCTTAAAACCTCTACCGGAAAAATTGAAATCGGCGCCACATTATCTGCTGCCAAAATTATGTTGGAACAAATTAAACGTGCGACAGCTGAAGGCATTCACGTGGGGTTCAAAGCCTCAGGTGGTATTCGAACATTGCAACAAGTCGCTGGTTACCTCTATCTCGCCGATCAAATCATGGGAACTGATTGGATCACTCCACAAACTTTTCGGTTTGGCATGAGTCGAATACCTTTATAACTCTTCTATATAATTCCTATTAATCCCTTACTATCGGTTAGACTTAAAAGTTTTAACGCAGGACCAGAAGGTTTTTTCGCACCTGCTTCCCATTTTTGTATGGTTGACACGCTAGTATTTAGAAACTTTGCAAGTGCCGCTTGACTTAGTCTTAGCCTTCTTCTGAGTTTCTTAATAGCCGTTGGGGAATACGGTTTTATCTGATCAAGACACAAACTTTCAATATCTCTTAAAGTAATCTCATTAACAACGCCTTGTTTATACAAGTCGTTAACCGTATTTAAAATTGAATTTCTAATTGATCCTCTCATTTTACAATCTCCATAAAATTACCTATTTTTATACCATGCTGAAATTGATGTTCGCTCATAGACATGAATATTTTCGCTAACTCTTTAAATCCTTTTAGTTCTGCATCACTAATATCAGACTGCTCATTTTTCTGGAATCCATGTACGAAAATCAATTTGTCATGTTGCTTATAAAAAATAATTGTCCGAATCCCACCGCGTTTACCCTTACCATGAAATGGCATCCTTTTCTTGATAACATTACCGCCTAAATTAGCTTCATAATTACCATTTCTTACCTCTTCTGCTGCAGTGGCTAAATTGTCAGTAGAAACCTTTTGTTTTTTAGCCCACTTAGAGAAATGTCTTGTTGTTAGTATTTTCATAATATGAATTATAGCACTTAGTGCTACGGTGTCAAAAAATTCTTTCCTGACTTCTGTACCTTTATGTCGCGGATCAAACCATGGGTCCCGCTTGGATCACTCCACAAACTTTTCGGTTTGGCATGAGTCGAATACCTTTTGATTCCCCTATCTAATTCCCATTAATTCTGCATTCAAGCCTACTGTATCTACGCAATAACCTCTTGCCCAAAAATGATTCCTCCAAAACGGCTGTTTCTTTAATTCAGGAAGAAGTTTCAAGCCTTATTTACCCAGGATTTTAACTAGGAAATGAACTAGGAAGCGCTCGGAAGCTAAAAATTTCCGAGTTAAAAAATGAGTATGTATATCGTCAATATTGAGGGTTATGTTTATTTGCTATGAAGGCTCCTTCGGTTTTGGTATGACCCGTCCAGATTCTTTTGCAGCTGCAATCCAACATGCAACGGCATCGCTGCCATTTTTAATGGTATCCTCTATAGTCCCTCCATCGGACATACAACCAGGTAAATCGGGATACTCAATCAAAAAACCGTTGCCTTCTTTTGATTGAAGACGTCTGATCTGAAACGAATAATTTGGTATTTTATTTACGGTATTATCTGCGGCATCAATCGGATAATGCTCTTCTTCGTAAGCTTGTACTAAAATCGCGAGCACTTCTAATCTATCGCTCTCAGCGCTATTCGGCTTTGCATCAAAAATTTTTTCAATTTCTTTCAGTGCCAACTGATAATCTCTTTCTGTTTTGACCGGTTTTATATTCATGAAAACTCTCCTCCATGCTTTTTAAGTACTCAAACTCCTACCGCCATCCACTGCATATACTTGACCCGTTACATAATCTGCATCGGTCACTAAGTAATTAACCGCACTGGCAATGTATTCTGGGACCCCCACACTTTTTAAAGCTGTTTTGCTAATAATTCTTTGCTTCACAGCATCTGCTAAAGCATTACTTTCTTCCGGCCATAAAATAGCACCCGGAGCAACTGCGTTCACACGAATCTCAGGACCTAATTCTTTGGCTAATGCTTTGGTCATCATGACCAATCCTGATTTAGTCATACAATACACGCTATAAGATTCTAAAGGTCGTTCAGCGTGAATATCCGTAATATTCACAATACATCCTTGATGTTTTCGTAATTCTGGAACAGCCGCTTGAGATAAAAAGAAAGGAGATTTGAGATTGCTATCCATTAAATCATTCCATTCTTTTTCTGTGACTGTTCCAACGGGAGTTTCATAAAAACCAGCTGCATTATTAACGAGTATGTCTAGTCGTCCCCAAGCGTTTTTGGCTGATTTAATTAATTTGGGTAGCGCTTTGAGATCTGACAAATTAGCCGAGATTGCAACTGCAGAATTTTTTCTAATTTTATTTAATTCTTTATGCAAAGCCATCGCTTCTTTGCGGGATTTACGATAATGAATCACCACATTAATACCCGATTCGTGTAAACGTTTAACGATAGTAGAGCCAATTCGTCGCGCGCCACCTGTAATTAACGCAACTCGTGCTTGTTCTAATTTTGCTTTCACGGTACAGTCCTTTTTTGAAAATGGTGTTGTATATGAATAATCAATTTCCTGATCCAAGCCCCGAAACAAAGGATCACAGTCAAAAACTCATTGCCCTCATCGCTGAAAAAATTTCTGAGCATGGTGGCAAAATCAGCTTTGCCGAATACATGCAACTCGCTTTGTATACGCCTGGATTCGGGTACTACTCTGCCGGACTTCGAAAGTTTGGCAGAGAGGGTGATTTTGTTACGGCGCCAGAAATTTCGCCACTGTTTTCTCAATGTCTTGCGCAACAATGCCAACAAGTATTGTCACAGATGGCCAAGGGTTCCATCTTAGAATTTGGCGCAGGAACTGGCATCATGGCTGCCGATATATTAAATGAATTAGAGCGCCTCAATAGCCTACCAGAACACTATTACATTCTAGAAATCAGCCCAGAATTACAGCAAAGACAGAGAGAGACCCTAGCACGCTCTGCGCCTCAATATGCCAAGCGAGTGACTTGGCTTGACCAACTTCCCCATGACTTCAGAGGCATCATGCTGGCGAATGAAGTACTGGATGCCATGCCGGTTGAACGCTTCCATATTGAAAGTCATGAAATCCAACAATACTTCGTTGGTTTCGATAGAGGTCAATTTTATTGGCAGTTAAG
>JAFEDO010000215.1 GCA_018241565.1 Pseudomonadota bacterium | reverse complement strand
TTAGAGTTTTATGCGTAATCTCTACTAGATACCTTTTCCATTTGAAAATACCGTTTGGGTGCCTGGTAACCACCCATTAATCCATGTTTAGAAAAAACAATTTGCCAAAGCTGTGTGTAGCGAGCACGGAAACTACCCGCACAAGAAAGCAAATAATAATTCCACATACGATAAAAGCGATCATTGTAATTATCTTTTAATTCATTCCAATGCTGAATAAAGTTTTCATGCCAAGCCATTAATGTTTTATCATAATCAGCACCAAAATTATGCCAATCTTCCATCACTAATAATTTTTCTGAGGCTTTCCCAATTTGAGTAATAGAAGGTAAAAGACCATTGGGGAAAATATATTTTGCAATCCATTCATTCGTTGTAACCCCACTGATATTGTCACCAATGGTATGTAATAAGAAAATGCCATCATCCGTCAAACATCGATGAGCAACTTGCATATAAGTTCGATAATTTAAGTGTCCCACATGTTCAAACATCCCCAAAGAGACAATACGATCAAATTTCTCATTCACATCACGATAATCTTGTAAGCGAATTTCAACCGGGAGACCCTTACAGTTTTCTTTGGCATATTCGGCTTGTTCTTTTGAAATGGTGATACCCACCACGTGAACACCAAAATTTTCAGCGGCGTATTTAGCCATTGAACCCCAACCGCATCCAATGTCTAAGAGACGCATACCCGGTTCTAACATCAGTTTCTTGCAAGTTAATTCTAGTTTGTTGACTTGAGCATCTTCTAAATTATCTGCATTTTTCCAATATCCGCAGGTATAAACCATTCGGCTATCGAGCATGCGTTTAAATAAATCGTTGCCCAAATCATAATGTTTTTCACCGACTTGAAATGCTCGTTTTTTAGTTTGTAAGTTAAAGATTTTTAATAAAATGGTTTTTAATAACCAAAGTTTATTGGTTTTAATCTTATCTTCTAGATTAGCTCTCAAGACGCGTTCAATAAATTGATCAGGCTTTTTGCAATCCCACCAGTGGTCCATATAAGATTCGCCTAAGCCCAAGGCACCTTCATTTAAGATCCGAGTGTAAAAATTATCGTTGTTGACTTGAATATCGTAGGGGTTAGGACCATTAACTTGTATACCAGCTGTGTTTAATAATTCTGTCACAATGGTCTTAGCGGATGTCCGTCCCATAGAATCTCCTTTTCCTTAAATTTTTGTAACTTCCTGGATCCCGGTTCGCGCGCTGCACGCATAACTTGTCATCCCGGCCGAGTGTCACGGCAAAGCTTTTAATATATCAACCGTGACACGAGATCCGGGATCCAGCATCGTCTTTGCAGGGCTTGCCTGGGATGACAACGGAGTAAAATTTAGCGGGCCATTTATAGCAAATTATTCCATAAGTTGGTATTTCTAATTTGCTTTAGTCGGAATACTATCTATAACCTAAGAAAAGCAAAAATAGGGCATGAGAAGCATGGAAGAAACACAAATAGCAAATAAAGCCGGTCGAGATGCTTTGCTGAACTGGGAAGAGACTATATATAAGAATATCTACTCGAACGATACAAATCTTATACACACTATTCATTATTATTTTCCGAAAGACTTTAAACGCATTAATTCTGAGTTAGAACTTTTTGGACAGCGTGTTTCAAATGAATTGGAAGCACTGGTCGCTGAAAACCATGCTGCGAGCAATCTTCCCCGTATTGAAGCTTATAGTGCCGTGGGAGAGCACACGGATCAGATCATTCATCATCCCAGTTATATTGCTGCGGGCGATATTATTTACGGTTCAAAACTCATAAGTAAAATAGTAAACCCTGGCGGCTTATTAGAATGTTTAAGTTTATTCTTTTTATCTTCAGAAGCGGGTGAAGCAGGGCATAATTGTCCGATCGCGTGTTCCGCAGGCATCCTGCGAGTTTTTCAAAAAGTACCTGATTTTCCTAATAAGCAAATTTATATTGAAAAATTAATGCTCCCTTCTTTTCAAACTAACTACACGGGCGCGCAATTTTTAACAGAAGTGCAAGGTGGTTCAGATGTCGGTTTAAATGCTGTTTATGCTGAACCTTCTGAACAAAATACTTGGGAAATTTATGGTGAAAAATGGTTTTGTTCCAATGCGAATGCCGATTTATTTTTTATAACGGCACGATTTGATAAAAATATTTCTGGAACAAAAGGCTTAGGTTTATTTTTAATTCCTGCTGTTTGGGAAAATGCGCCGAATCATTTCACTTTACGTCGATTGAAAGAAAAGCTAGGTACGCGTTCCATGGCAACTGCTGAAATCGATTTTCATGGTGCTTTTGCTTATCCTATGGGTTCATTGGAAGATGGATTCCATTTAGTCATGGAAAATGTTTTACATATTTCCAGATTGTTTAATAGTTTTTGTATGTTAGGCATGGCGCGTCGTGCTCACACCATTGCATCACGCTATGCTGAGCACCGCATTGCTTTTTCTCATCCCATCATTGATTACCCCTTAGTAAAGGAAAATTTGGCTCGTATTAAAGCTGAAAACATGGCATTAGTGGCGGGGATATTCCACACGGCACAAATGCAAGATCAATTTGATATGAAAAAATGTTCGGATAAAAACACAGAGCTATTATTACGATTGTTAGTGAATATTCAAAAATATCTATCCGCAAAATATTCAGTAGAGCACGTTCATCACTCATTAGATGTTTTAGCAGGTAATGGGACTATTGAAACCTTTTCTTCAATCCCTCGTTTATTTCGAGACAGTATTGTTTGTGAAAACTGGGAAGGGACGCACAACACTCTGCGTATGCAAGTATTAAAAGATATTCTTAAATATCATGTCGATAAAATTTATTTCTCTTACATGAAGGATGAATTAAATAAATTCTCTGATAAAATTCCTCATATAAAAATTATTTCAAAAGAGCTTCAACAATTAGAACAAGATATTTTAACTTTTCGTCACCTCGATAATACATTGCAGGCCTTGCAGATACGCTTGATTGTTGATCAAATGGCTGAATTATATTGTGCGTTAAGATTACTTTTTGAAGCATTAGACCAGGATAAAACAATGAAGTCTTGTTCAAAAATGGATTGTTTGGAATTATTTTGTCAGTTACATATTCATAAAAAACCGATAAGCTATGACAAGAATTATCTAGAGCTAATAACAAAACTCAATAAATCATAGGAAGAATGGCATGAAAAATAGTTTTAAAAAAATACTGCAAGGCTACGCTGAATTCCGAGATAAGTATGTGCACGGCGATACTTCCATTATGCATTATCTTTCTCATCATGGTCAGAAACCAGATATTATGGTTGTGGCCTGTTGTGATTCTCGAGTTGACCCTGCATTAATACTTCAATGTGAACCAGGTGATTTGTTTGTAACCCGCAATGTCGCAAATATTGTTCCTCCCTATGAAAAAGATGAAGCCCACCACGGTACCAGTGCAGCTCTAGAATTTGCTATCCGTTTTTTACAAGTGAAACATTTAGTTTTGTTGGGGCATAGTCAGTGTGGTGGCATTCAAGCTTTATTAGAAGGCAGCGATTCAAACAATAATGATTTTATAACAAGCTGGGTTTCCGTTATAAAAACGGAGCATTGTAATCCACAAAGTGTTGACGATTGCGCCAAAGTTGCATTGAATCAGTCTTATCAGAATTGTTTAACATTCCCGTGGATTAAAGAAAGGGTTCTTCAAAACAAATTAAAAATACATTTGTGGTTTTTTGATATTAAAACAGGACAGATATTTACATATTGCGAAACTGAAAAAAAATACCAACCTCTTGAATCTAGTGAGACCGAATAACAAATCCTACAAAGTTCTTGACGAATATAACTTAAGTATTGTAAGGTCGGAGCGTGTTTTGTATTTTTGGCCTATTTTCATAGGAAAACTGAGATAGTTATGATGACGTTTCTTTCTAATAACATAGTTAACCCGATAATTAACCCGACAGCTGTGGCGGCGATTGCCAGCACGAGGTGCGGGGCTATGTCTTAGAAAAAGACACTCAAAAAAAACCCCGCACCTCGCAAGAGATGCGGGGTTTTTTTTTGTCGTAATTTTACATTTAAACACTAAAAGGAGATTAGTCATGGCATTAATGCAATTTGGTTCAATCAAAGAAAATGTAATTACTTGCGATGAATTTCCATTAAGTCGAGCAAAAGAAATATTAAAAGACGAAACCATCGCCATCATTGGTTATGGAGTACAAGGGCCAGCGCAAGCTATGAATTTAAAAGACAATGGATTTAATGTCATTGTTGGACAAAGGCAACAATCACCTTCATGGAGTGAAGCTATAAAAAACGGTTGGGTACCCAACAAAAATCTATTTTCCATTGAAGCTGCTTGTGAGCGAGCAACGTTCATTTGCTATTTACTATCAGATGCTGCACAAATAGAATGTTGGCCTATTGTAAAAAAATATCTAACTGCAGGTAAAACATTATGTTTTTCACATGGTTTTGCTGTCACTTATCATGAAAAAACTCATGTTGTTCCACCAGCAGATATTGATGTCGTGTTAATCGCACCTAAAGGTTCAGGCCGTAACGTCAGGAAATTATTTTTACAAGGAAAAGGTATTAATTCTGGTTACGGTGTTTATCAAGATTATTCAGGTAAGGCATTAGATAAAGCTTTAGCACTGGGTATCGGCATTGGATCCGGTTATTTATTCGAAACAACTTTTAATTTAGAAGTTTACAGTGATCTCGTTGGTGAACGTGGCGCCTTAATGGGTGCACTCGCAGGAATTATTTCCGCTCAATATCAAGTATTACGTCAACATGGACATTCACCCAGTGAAGCATTTAATGAAACCGTAGAAGAATTAACAGAAAGTTTAATGCCTTTGATTTCAGAAAATGGCATGGATTGGATGTTTGGCAATTGTTCGACGACAGCACAAAGAGGCGCATTAGATTGGATGCCACGTTTTAAAGAAGCTGTCTTGCCACTCTTCGAATCACTCTATGAAAATGTTGCGAATGGTAAAGAAGCAGAAATTGTCATTGCTGCTAATAGTCAAAAAGATTATCGAGAACGTTTGCAATCTGAATTGGAATCCATGAGACAAGAAGAAATTTGGCAAGTCGGAGAGAAGGTTAGAAAATTAAGACTAGATTACGAAGATATGAATGACTAAACGACTTAATATCTTATAGGCTTAACCTTGCAGATATTCTGATTCGATCCTATGATAATTTTTTTAAATAAAAGGATGGGGCTCATGATTCGTATTCGTAAAAGCAATGAGCGAGGCAATACTCAAATAGATTGGCTTAATAGTTTTCATACTTTTTCTTTTGCAGAATATTACGATCCAGACTTTATGGGATTTAGTACGCTCCGCGTTATTAATGAAGATTTTATCCAACCCGCTAGTGGATTTGGTAAACATCCTCATAAAAATATGGAAATTATTACTTATATCGTTCAAGGTTCATTAGAACATCAAGACAGTATGGGCAATGGATCTATTATTAAGCCTGGCGAAATTCAACGAATGTCAGCAGGAACCAGAGTAGAGCATAGTGAATTCAATCATTCTAAAACAGAGTTATTACATCTCTTACAAATTTGGATCTTGCCCGAGGAGTCTGGATTACAACCTGGCTATGAACAAAAAACCATTAAGAAATCTGACAATCAACTTATTTTAATTGGTTCACGAAGCGGTGGCGATGGTGCAGTGACGATTCATCAAGATGTCAATCTCTATGTTGCTTATCTTAAGCAACATCATTCTATTCATTATGATTTGAAACATGAAAGGCAGATCTGGCTACAATTAATCAAAGGTGAAATTGATCTTAACACTCATCAATTATCTGCTGGTGATGGTGTCGCCGTTACTAATGAAAATAAAATTGAAATTAAATCTCTCAAAGACGCCGAGTTTCTTATGTTTGATTTAGGCTGAAAAAACTTTTATTTCTTAAAAAAATAATTCTCACGAACATTGACCAGACAGGTATGCAATGTATAATTCCCGCACCAAATGAAGCAGGTGCTCAGAAAGAAATAGAGTAAAAGTTGTCGAGGTATATTTGAAAAATAAATTGTCAGATAAAATTTTAAATTTATTTCCCATTATTTTAGTGATTTATGAAATTTCAAACTATCTTGCTAATGATGCCTACCTGCCAGCAATGCCTGAAATAGCGAATCAATTACAAACCACGAATCACTTAGTTCAACTTACACTAACTGCCTTTTTTCTTGGTAATGCTACGATGCAGTTGATCCTCGGTCCCATCTCAGATAGATATGGGCGGCGCTCGCTATTATTAATTGGCGGCGCAATATTTATCTTAACAACAATAATTTGTGCATTCAGTAACAACATTTATACCTTACTTATTACCAGGTTTTTTCAAGGTTCTGCTGTTACATCTTTGATAGTTGCTGGTTACGCCACTATTCACGCAATGTATGATCAAGTTCGAGCAATAAAAACTTTAGCTTGGATGAATAGTATTACTGTTTTAGCTCCCGCCTTGGGTCCACTTTTTGGGGCCTTAATTTTATTGATTGGTAGTTGGCATTGGATATTCATTATTTTAGCTATCTGGGCTAGTGCAAGTTGGATTGCTTTATTTAGATTAATGCCTGAAACCTGTGAAACACAAATAGCTATAGAGCCAAAAAAAATTATTAATCAGTATTGGCTTGTACTAAGTAATTGGCAATTTATCAAGCCAATGATGAGTCTATCAATATTGTTCGCTGCCATGATAGCTTGGATTGCTGCTGGTCCATTTTTAGTGATGGATTCTTTCCATTACTCAGCATTAGTTTTTGGCTTAATGCAGGCTTTAGTTTTTGGGGCATTTATATTTGGGACTCATCGTGTCAGCAAATTTATAGAAAGAATGCCTATTGAAAAAATCACAAGAATTAGTGTTTCACTAGCAGTGGCAGCTGGCATCTTGAGTGTTATGCTAAGTCTATTGACTAGAGATAATTTATTTAATGTAGTCTTTCCTATGATGATTTTTGCTTTTGGTGCAGGTATTGGTTTTCCTGTCTTCAACCGGTTAGCAATCGAGGGAAGCAACGAATCGATGGGTATTAAAATGGCTTTATTTGCATCATTCATGGGAATGAGTGGATTGTTGGGTAGCGTGGTAATTGGCTCTTTTTATACGGGAACAGTTTTGGGCTTCTCGTCCATACTACTCACATTTTCTGTAGCATTACTACCGTTCACTTTATGCCGAAGAAAGAAATCCTTAATTTAATCAAAAACACACTTTTAGCTATTTTTGAGAGTTTCTCGTTTCAATCTACTTAAATACAGAAAATTTTTTGGTCAGAGAGGTGAGTTCGTTAATAAGCCCAAACAACCCAACTCCATAAATCTCTACTTCCCCAAGATCAGTATTTGCTGTTTTGTGAATAAGATCTTCTTCAATGCCATTAAAAGACATCGTACTTGTAAAGATAGCTGACAGTATATTCTGCTCTTGTGTATTGGAATAAAGGGTAAGAAGCTGATTTTGTGTTCCCTTAAGAACAACAAATGAAGTAGTGGATAATACTATTAATTTATTTGTTGTCGGACTATGGAAGGGAACAAAGTTCATATGTTCTCTTTGTTCTGATGTAGCATCTGCAAACAGAGACATTGCAAGCTGTCCTGTTGCGCTCAGGAGTTTCCCTACGGGAGATTTCTCATTAAGAACAATCACAAATTTATGCGTCGCTGTTTTATTTGCACTAGCCATGATTTTTTCCTCTTCACGATCCACTCGACTGCTTTTGATGATTATTTTTTACAAGAAAGAGTTTAATCAAAAAAGATTAGTGCTATTGATGCCACTAGACAGATAGCCATTGCAACATTGAACCATAAACGATGCTTATCTTCTTTGAGAATCTTCTGCAAAAACTTTCCAAATAATAACCAAACAGCCCCGCATGGTATAAATGCCAATAAAAACATGGTACTGATAAGTACAGCATTAGTTAGATAGTGATCCGAGAGTGTAAAAATTGAAATAGCGCCAACGGCCATCAACCAAGCTTTTGGGTTAACCCATTGAAATAAAACGGCTTGTATAAAGCTTAGTGGTTTGGCTGCATGAGCAGCTTTGGGCTTAGTGTGTGCTGTTAAAATTTGAAAAGCTAGATACAGCATGTAAGCTGAACCCAGAATTTTCAATGCCTGTTTTAACCAAAGGCTTTCCATAAAAACAGCGCCTAAACCTAAGGCGATTATTAAAACCATGGCAAAAAAGCCCAAACAAATGCCAAAGTAATGAGGTAAGCTTTTTTTGATACCAAAATGCAAACCTGAGCTCATCAACATAAAATTATTAGGGCCAGGAGTCAAACTGCTAGATATCGTGAATAATACGATGGGAAATAATTCTGTCATAAAGACCTCAAAAATAACTAGTTATCACCCTTAGAACAATATTCTAAATTGGAATTGCTATCAATGTTTATTTCTAAAAAACCTTAAAATAGGCAACGGAGAATGTTTGACTGTTCTGTTAATATAAGTAATCATAAATCCACAAATCAACTATTTATGAGGTAATTTCATTAATGGGCAACCTAGGTCCTATTGAGTTAGGTGATAATATTTATAAGCTACTGCGGATCCGCGCCGAAAAGCATGGAATCTCTGTAGAAGAAGAGGCATATCAGATTTTAATTAGTTTTTTTTCAAGTTCAGAGAAAAAAGGGGAATAATATGGAACGACTAAAAAACAAAGTAGCGATCGTTACCGGTGGTAATAGTGGTATCGGCAAAGGTATTGCTGAACGTTTTCTTCAAGAAGGTGCCAAAGTCGTCATCTTTGGACGTAATCAAAAAACTTTAGATCAAACTAAAAAAGAATTAGGTGGTAATCTACTCACTGTTTGTGGCGATGTAACAAATACGGAAGATTTAAAAAATCTTTATAAAACAACCGTATCACATTTCGGCAAAATCGATACCTTAGTCGTTAATTCAGGTGTGGGAGAAAGACTTCATATCAAAGACGTCTCGGAAGAAAATTTTGATTACCAAGCTAACATTAATTATCGTGGCGCATATTTCACTGTAAAATATGCCCTTGAATCTTTAAATCCCAAGGCTTCGATTATTTTTATTGCATCATGTGCAGCTGATATTACGATAAAACGACATTCCGTCTATGCTTCTACAAAAGCAGCAATTAGAAAGCTTGCTAAAAATCTTTCTTATGACTTATCCGAAGATTTAATACGTG
>JAFEDO010000214.1 GCA_018241565.1 Pseudomonadota bacterium | reverse complement strand
ATCCTACGTAGAAGAAAATCCCTTCGAATACAACATAAAAAGCAATTAAGTCACGAAGCAAGCGTTGGTTATTTTCCACAGTGCCGGTTCTAAAATTAGGATCACAAAGGCTTTGAGTGTAAGGGAGTGCCCAAGATGCTTTTTTAGCAACAGAAGGCAATTCACGATACATATTGAAAACTTCCGCTTCATCTAAACCTAAGCTTTCGATAACGTATTGATAGGCATGAGTATGTAATGCTTCTTCGAAGGCTTGTCGTAATAAATATTGACGGCATTCAGGATTCGTAATGTGTCTGTAAACTGCTAATACTAAATTGTTCGCAACCAAAGAATCTGCTGTTGAAAAGAAGCCTAAATTTCGTTTGATGATGATTCGTTCTGCTTCAGTTAAACCATCCGCTGATTTCCAAAGTGCAATGTCTGCTGACATATTAATTTCATTAGGCATCCAGTGGTTGGCGCAAGCGGCTAAGTATTTATCCCAAGCCCATTTGTATTTGAAAGGAACCAATTGATTGAGGTCGGCGCAGCAATTAATGATTTTCTTATCATCGACACGCAAACGGGCAGCACCCATTTCTAGAGCTTCTAAACCTGTGTGGCCAGCAGAGGCTGCTGGTTCAGATGATGTCGTTTTAGGGTCTTCAGATTTAGGCATATCGGTACCCATCATCGAGATGAATGCGTTCACATCCTGTGGTGCATCATCCCAAGTTAAAACGCTTGATTGTTCTGACATGATTCCGTTCTCCTTTAATTAATTGTAATTGTTATTTAAGGGTAATTCTTAGGGTTTTGGCTTTGAGATCCTTCGCTGGCGCTCAGGATGACACGCCAATGGCACCCAGGACGAAACTTTGTTAGGTGTCATCCTGAGCGCTAGCGAAGGATCTCGGCGTTTACTGACAACTCTCACAAGTTGGATCATCAATCGAGCAAACTTTAGGTCCAGTCGTTGTTTCAACTCTGACAGCATTCAAGCTACCATCATGAATCGTTGATTTTTCAGCACTGGTTGCGCCTAAACTTCTCATATAATAAGTAGTCTTTAAACCTCTGATCCACGCCATACGATATAAAGTATCCAGTTTTTTCCCAGAAGGCTCTGCCATATATAAATTGAGAGATTGCGCTTGGTCTATCCATTTTTGACGACGTGACGCAGCTTCTACTAACCATTTAGGTTCAATTTCAAAAGCAGTGGCATAACGACGTTTTAATTCACTCGGAATACGATCAATCTTTTGTACGCTACCATCAAAATATTTTAAATCATTTACCATCACAGAATCCCATAATCCTAATTGCTTGAGCTCAGTCACAAGATATGGATTAACCACAGTGAATTCGCCAGACAAATTCGATTTCACATAAAGATTTTGATACGTTGGTTCAATCGATTGTGAAACGCCACAAATATTAGAGATAGTCGCTGTGGGCGCAATTGCCATCACATTAGAATTTCTCATGCCAGTGCTTTTCACGCGCGTACGTAATTTATCCCAATCTAACATTTTGCTGCGATCTTGTTCTAAGTATTGTCCGCGAGATTTTTGTAATAACTCGATAGAATCAATCGGAAGAATACCTTTACTCCACAGTGATCCAGGGAAAGTACTATAAGAACCGCGTTCTTCAGAAAGTTCACTAGAAGCTTTAATCGCGTAGTAACTAATAAATTCCATAGAATGATCAGCAAATTCCACAGCTTCTTGAGAAGTGTAATCAAGGCCTAATTTGTATAAAGCATCTTGGAATCCCATCAAACCTAATCCAATCGGACGATGTTTCGCATTGGAATTTTTAGCTTGAGGAACGGCATAGTAGTTAATATCAATCACGTTATCTAACATACGAATCGCTGTTTTGATTGTACGTTCTAATTTTGCTGTATCTAATCCACTGTCATTGATATGCGCAGGCAAATTAATACTGCCTAAATTACAAACAGCAATTTCATCCGCAGAAGTATTTAATGTAATTTCCGTGCAGAGATTTGAACTGTGTATGACACCTGCATGTTGTTGAGGTGAACGTAAGTTACAAACATCTTTAAAAGTTACCCAAGGATGTCCTGTTTCAAACAACATACCTAACATTTTTCTCCAGAGTTTGACGGCAGGAATTTTTCTAAAGTTTTTAATAGCGCCAGCGTCAGCTTGTCTTTCATAACCTGTGTATGCTTTTTCAAATTCTTCACCAAAAGAATCATGTAATAGCGGTGCTTCATCGGGTGAAAATAAAGTCCAATCTTTATCTTCAAAAACACGTTTCATGAATAAATCAGGCACCCAATTTGCTGTGTTCATATCATGTGTACGACGTCTTTCATCGCCGGTGTTTTTACGTAACTCTAAAAATTCTTCGATATCGATATGCCATGTTTCTAAGTAAGCGCAAACAGCCCCTTTACGTTTGCCACCTTGATTCACAGCAATCGCAGTTGCATCAGCCACGTTTAAGAAAGGCACAACCCCTTGTGATTTTCCATTGGTGCCTTTGATGTGAGAACCGATCCCACGAACAGAAGTCCAATCATTTCCAAGTCCACCCGCATACTTAGAAAGTAATGCATTATCTCGAATAGAATCGTAAATACCTTTTAAATCATCGGGAATAGTTGTTAAAAAGCAACTGGATAATTGAGGTCTCAGTGTGCCTGAATTAAATAAAGTCGGTGTTGAACTCATGTAGTCGAAAGAGGAAAGTAAGCGATAAAACTCAATGGCTTTTTCATTTTTATCTTTTTCTTGTAAAGATAATCCCATCGCAACTCTCATGAAGAATGCTTGAGGTAATTCGTAACGAGTGCCTCGTGAGTGAATAAAGTAACGATCATAAAGTGTTTGTAAGCCAAGATATGTGAATAATAAATCGCGTTCAGGTTGTAAAGCGCGACCTAGTTTTTCTAAATCAAATTCTTGTAATTTAGGATCTAAAATTTCAAGTTGAATGCCGCGAGCGATGTATTGCTTTAAGTAATCTGGATATAAGGTTGCCATTTCAGAATAAGTGGCTCTTTCAGTAATGCCTAAGAAAGTTAAGGCTTCACTACGTAGAGAATCTAATAAGAGTCTAGCTGTGGTGTAAGTATAGTTAGGATCTTTTTCAACTAATGAGCGAGCACTCATGATTAAAGCTTTGTTGACGTCATCAATCGGTGCGCCATCAAATAAATTTCTTAAAGCATCTTCGATAATCAATTGAGAATCAATTTGTGGAAGATTTTGGCAAGCTTCATCAACTACAATGCAGACTCGACGCATGTCTAAAGGGACTAAAGAACCATCATGCAATTTCACGTGGATTTTTTTGTGCGCATCCCCAAGATTTTCTCCGACTTGCTTCGATTCACGTAATTTGCGGCGTTCTTCTCTAAATAATACATAAGCTCTCGCAACCTTGTGTTCCCCAGCGCGCATTAACTCAAGTTCAACTTGATCTTGGATATCTTCAATGTGGATGGTCCCGCCTGTCGGCATGCGCTTCTTAAAGGTCTGATTAATCTTTGAAGTGAGTTGGTCGATGGTTTCATGAACACGCGCAGAAGAGGTTGCAGCATCTCCTTCGACAGCGTTAAAGGCGTTACTAATGGCTTTTTTAATCTTATGGTCAGTGTAGTTGTCGACGGTACCGTCTCGTTTGATAACTTTTAAGTTCCCAGGCGCTGTGGCTGTTACGGGAACGTAGTTAAATAGGGCATCATTTAGGGTGGATTTATCGTTAGAAATAGTCATAAATTCAAGCTCCATGGCTCCTCCAAATTCCGTTAGAATTATTATTATTTTTTAGAGATTTCCATTCAACTAGCTGTGAGGGCGTATACCCAATATATAGTTGTTTTGAAAACAGAGCGCAACAACATAATGTGTTTTTTTGGAAAAGGCAAGGTAACAAAATAAGATTTTTTAGTAGCTTTTTTTGGGGATTTTGGGTAGGGATTTAACCCATTGATTTTATGGGTTTTTGTTGGGGGAGTTGGGCGTGTCATTTTGAGCGGCTCGGGTCACCTAAGTTAGCCTGTAATACCCTGAGTAGTTCTTATGATTCGGAGTGTGTTTCTGTCATCCTGAGCGCCAGCGAAGGATCTCAAGTCACCTTGAAATCCTTCGCTGGCGCTCAGGATGACACAAATCAACAATGGGGCCTGACTACATCGCTCTTTCCCTCTCCCGGTAATCCGGGGGAGGGTTAGGGTGGGGGTCTTAGATTCCTTATTTCAATGCATGCTCCAAATCCGCTATCAAATCTTCTACTGCTTCAATGCCCACAGATAATCGAACTAATCCATCACTAATACCCAACTCATTTCTAACTTCAGTAGGAATAGAAGCATGAGTCATGATGGCAGGATGTTCAATCAAACTTTCAACGCCGCCTAAGCTTTCAGCTAAAGCGAAAATTTCACAACGCTCTAAAAACTTGCGAGAAGGTTCTAAGCCTCCTTTCAAAACCATCGTAATCATTCCGCCGAAAGCGCGCATTTGTTTTTTAGCAATAGCGTGTTGTGGATGACTCGTTAAACCAGGATAAGTGACACTTTCAATTTTAGGATGTTTCATCAACCACTCGGCAATCATCGTTGCGTTTTCACAATGTCGTTGCATTCTCACAGCTAAAGTTTTTAATCCTCGGAGTGCAAGAAAACTATCAAAAGGTCCTAAAACACTACCAATAGAATTTTGTAAAAACTGCATTTTTTCAATTAATTCAGGGTTATTTCCGACAACAGCCATACCATTCACCACATCAGAATGACCATTTAAATACTTAGTGCCTGAATGCATCACAATATCAAAACCAAGATCTAAAGGACGTTGTATCCAAGGTGTCGCAAAAGTATTGTCAGCGACAGAGATTAAGTGATGTGCTTTTGCGATGGCAGCAATCTGTTCGAGATCAATCACTTTTAATAATGGATTACTCGGTGTTTCCACCCAAACCATTTTAGTATTAGGTTTTATTGCTAATTTTAATTGGTTCGCATCCGTTAAATCGACAAAAGAAAAATCTAAACCTGCAGAACGTTTTCTAACTTTCTCAAATAAACGATAAGTTCCCCCATATAAATCATTCGAAGCGACGATATGTGAACCACTATCTAGTAATTCGAGAATCGTACTAGTCGTTGCCATACCTGAAGCAAAAGCAAATCCTGCTTGGCCATTTTCTAAATTCGCCACACAGCGCTCATAGGCAAATCGGGTTGGGTTTTGAGAGCGAGAATATTCAAATCCCTTATGTTGTCCCGGGCTTTCTTGGACATAAGTAGAAGTGGCATAAATGGGGGGCATAATGGCCCCAGTCGTTGGATCAGGGTGTTGGCCGCCGTGGATGGCTCTGGTCGCGAAATCGAGGTGTTTTTTGTCTGACATGGCGTAGGTCCTTAGTTTTTGAATGGGCGGATATTACCAGTTGTCGCTTGGATGACGAAATAGAATCTAGTTCTTAATAAAACCTTAAGAATTCGCTGATATATTGCCCTGGCAGTACATTTAGAGGAGATATCGAGATGTTAGGTACTCAACTACTAGACGAAGCCCTACAATTAGCCAATGCTCTGTATAGGTATGGAGTTCAATTACAAGCCTCAGAGCGCGGTAGATTGATAGCATTTCTGAAGGTTTTATCGGATAGAAAAACAAATGGAAAAACAGCTGAGAAAATTGAAATTCCTGAAGAATTTTCTAATTGTGAACTTCTCAAGACAGTGGCTCTTAGAATCAATAACCCATCGTCCCTGAAACTCAATCAGTATTTTGCATCGGTTTATTCCGTTTATCTGGCGTTATTTCAATTTCATCTGGGTGCTAAGAGTGAGGGAAGCAGTTTCTATAAACAATTATTAGCGGTAGTAGCAGGGACCAGATCTTATATTTCGATACACGAGTCATTTTTTACCCGAGTAGGCACGTACGGAAAAGTGTTGACCCCAGAAGAACTCACAACCAAATTGGGTCAATTATTAGCGAGAATTGAGATTAGTACCGTACAATATTCCTGGAGTTTAAACTACAATCCAGAAAATTTAAAAGGACACGCTGAGTATGTTAATCAATTATTGGCATTGAATACACCCGTATTGAGTTTGCCTAAATCGACCTCAATCCCCTATGGAATACTTTCTGAATTATCGGAAGCTGTAAAAAATAGAAATCCTATTTGCACACTTCAAGTCTCAGGTGTCAAACCCAAGCTTAATAAACTTGTATTTGATTTTTGGAAACAGTCACCAGTACAAGAACAAGGGTCTAATAAAGAAAATCTATTCGAACCATCAAGCAATCAGATTAGCTGTGGACAATCATTAGTATCAAACGAATTGAACGTAGAAGAACATCAATTCAAACCATCAAGCAATCAGATTAGCTGTGGACAATCATTAGTATCAAATGAATTGAACGTAGAAGAACATCAATTCAAACCATCAAGCAATCAGATTAGCTGTGGACAATCATTAGTATCAAACGAATTGAACATAGAAGACCATCAATTAAAAGCAATCACACTCACAGCTTAATCATGGAATTAGCAAAAAAACATTTAAAAATAACTGATTTCATATCATAGTCTGATCCCGTCATTGTCCCTCATTTTTTGAGGGACTTTGTTTCCCAATGATTATTTGATTGCTGTGTTGCTAGTATTACGGCAAAATTTACAAATAGATCATAAGAAATTAAGAAGTGCGATTTTCCTTGGTTGTGCGACGGATTGAAATAAACATGCCATTTAATCATGATGAACAACAACGTTATGCGCGTCATTTTTCTCTTGCTGAAATTGGCATTGAAGGGCAGCAACGTTTAAAAAATGCAAAAGTGCTTTGTGTTGGTGCTGGAGGATTAGGTTCTCCTCTATTATTGTATTTAGCTGCGGCAGGTGTGGGTACAATTGGCATCATTGATTTTGATACACTCGATCTCAGTAATCTACAACGACAAATTCTGTATGATGTGACTCAAATTGGATTGCCAAAGACAGAAGCAGCAAAACAACGATTATTAAATTTAAATCCGCATATCGAAATTATTACTTATCCCGAAAGACTCACAGAAAACAATGTGCTAGATATTGTTCGAGAATATGACATCGTTGCAGATGGCAGTGATAATTTCACGACGCGTTATTTAGTGAACGATGCGTGTTTTCATTTACAAAAGCCGAATGTGCAAGCGAGTATTTTTCAATTCAGTGGACAATGTAGTGTGTTCACAACAGTCGGTGGTCCTTGCTACCGATGTTTATTCCCTCATCCTCCTACAGAAAATTTTATTCCTAATTGTTCTGAAACGGGTGTGTTAGGTGTATTACCAGGTATTATGGGCAGCATTCAAGCGACAGAAGTGATTAAATTAATCTGTGGTATAGGGATGCCTTTAGTCGGTCGTTTATTATCATTCGATGCATTACAAATGAAATTTCATGAATTGAAATTACCGCTGAATCCAAATTGTGATTTATGTATTAAGAAAACTGCTTTTGAACAATTACAGAGATCTTCAATCAATTGCCAACTGAACCAGGAGACAAATATGGAAGTTAAAGAAATCACGGTCCAAGAATTACATCAATGGTCTGATGCCAAAAAGAAATTCTTTTTATTAGATGTCAGAAACCCCGATGAGTTTGAAGCCGCCAACTTAAATGGATGTTTAATTCCTCTGAAAGAATTGCCGCAGCGTTTTAATGAATTGAATAAAGAAGAAGAAATTGTGGTTCACTGCAAAAGCGGAGGCCGCAGCCGCCAAGCCGTAGAATTTTTAATGCAGCAAGGGTTTAGCAATGTCTGCAACCTACAAGGCGGTATTTTGGCTTGGCTGAAAGAGTTTGGGAGCGAACGACCAAAGTAAAAGCCTTTAAATTCAAGCGCTAAGTTCATATTATCCTTACTTATATGCAGTCTACTGCATATAAGTAAGGATAATATGAGTTTCTCTAAATAAATTGACTTTTAATTGATCATTGTAGTCCAATGGACTACAATACAGTATGAAAGATATAATTCTAAAAACAACACCTGTCTTTGATAGAAAAGCAAAAAAATTGCTCGATGGAGAGGCATTGGAAGAGCTTTTTGATTATTTAGAAGTTTATCCTGAAAAGGGCGATATCATTCAAGGAACCGGTGGTGTTAGGAAGTTACGATGGAGAACAGGCAAAAATAACAAAGGAAAAAGCGGTGGAGTTCGTATTCTGTATCATTATTCGGTGGATATTTTGATACTCCTTATTACGCTTTACGATAAATCAGAGAAAGATAATATAACGCAAGCTGAGCGTAATGAATTGAAACGTACGGTACCAGAGTTAGTTGATAAATATAGAGAGGATATTTAAATATGAGCACTAAAACACTAGGACAAGAATTAGTGATGGCAGTAAGAGAAGCATTGGCAAGTAAAGAGCGAGGTAAAATTGTCAGACCTAAGGTTAATATAATATTACTGCGTAAACAATTGAATATGTCTCAGAAAGAATTTGCGGATCAATACCATATTAAATTACAAACATTAAGAAATTGGGAGCAAGAGAAACGTATTCCTGATACAACTACACTAGCATATTTGACCTGTATTGCTTATCGACCAAAATTGATTCGTGAAATTTTGAATACAGCAAGTAAATAAATGGAGCCAGTGTTAGGTAACCACTAAGTCTTTTTCGTTTAACCACGGATCATTGCTTACTTTGATGGTTTTGAATCAAAATCCTATTATCTGCACTTACATATGCTGTTGACTGCGAGTCGTTGAAAGTAATATGAGTTAAATCAGATAGTTATAGATGCTTCTATTCTTAATAAAATCTTAAGATTCTTTGGGTATAATTGCCAAAAATTTGTGGAATGCTGAGTAAGAGCAGTAGAGTAAATAGCAGTCCATCCTTTATAGAGCGAGAGATGATACAGAAAATACTGCATTAAAGAGCGCTATTGATTGTCTATAAATACTGGGAAATTTTCTGAGAGAATTGAAGAGAGAGAGGTTTATGAATACTGAAATATTTCGTAATTTAAAAGATTTTGCATATGTTGAAGCAGTGGCATCGTTGTTAAAAACTTTTAGACTTCTACTCTCTCTTGAAGAACAGAAAAAATGGATAAAACTGATTTTAAAATTGTTAAATGAACCAGAGTTAACGTCGTTAAAAAATGAGCTGAGTCTTGATACGGATCCATTTTATAAAAAAGTAGCTGATTTTCTTTTAGATTTGGTTCCAGGTGGGCGAGACGATGAAAGCACATTTGAAAGATTAAAATGGATTGCTTCGGAACTAAAAATTCGGCATACGCATACGTGGCCTGTTCGATACCCTTTGTATCTTGAAATAATATCGTTTTTTTACGAAAAAGATTGTTTAGAGGAAGTGTTGAAGCAAATTGATAAAAATGTTGGGCTGAGTTATTACGATGAATTTAAGGATCCAAATGACGCTTATCTGTGTGTCCACTGCGTTAAAGAGGGTACAGAATCTTTATATACGACTTTTCTTACTGCATTCCTGAGTCTTGCGCATGAATTAGGTATCTCGGAAATACGCCTTTATGATAGTAATCAAGTTCTTGAATTAGAGAGCCAAGCTTTTGAGAGCTATTTGGCTAAGGCGACTCTTAAAAGATTGAAGCTTTATGTACCACTTAATGCAAAAAATCACAGTTCATCTCTTTTATCAGCATTAGGAAAATATCAGGCGTTAGAAGGTTTACTCTGGTGTGGAGTATTAGTTGAAGCGAACTATGACAATTTAGTAGAAATCATTCAAAACAATCCTTTAAATTTTTTATCGTTCTCATATAACTATCCATCTCTTGTTTCAAAGAATCCTCCTGTTATTACTCATAATCCTGAACACATAGAGAGAATACTGGATTTAATAAAATTAATTGGCAAAAAAGGAACCGTAAAAACTTTTGAATGGAGAGAAAATCCATTTTTTGATGAGGCATTCTTTAAAAAATTTATCGGGAATTTATTCGATGAAAATTCTCAAATAACCAATCTAGTATTTAGTGTGAGTAGTTTCAATAGAGAATGGCACAGTACTTTAGTAGATTTTCTATTAAGTAACCCTAATAAAATTGAAAAAATATTTCTTGTAGAAGCGGGGCAACCGAAAGTTCATAAGTTAGATACAGTGTTAATAAATTTCAAATTGCAAGTGCCTCGCTTTCTCGAAGAGCAATTAGCGCGTCAGAGCAAAGTGGAGGTGTTAACATTCGACGATTTTTATGTGCAAATGAACAATTTTATTCGAGATTTTGTAAGAGCTTTTTCAGTCAATGATGATTATCGAATAATTAGAGAAGAAGAAAAAGGTGATGCTTGTAGAAAAGCACTCGATACTTTTATAAAAAAAGGATTTCAAAATTTATCAGATAGAAAGATTCCGGATTTTCCGATAGTAGCTAATGCTTCAAAAAATAAAATGCAAAAGTATGATGCTGGATTTCTATGTGACATCTTGAAACAAGATGTCAGTGGGGTAATTAAAACACTAACGCTAAAATACACGGATCAGCTCAGTGATGATAAGAGTAGTCTTTCATCATCCCTAGGAGAATAGGTACCATTCATTTTGAAAGATTCAAATATTTCTTTCTTGAGATTTGAAAATTACATGCTCTCTCAGAATGAGTTTGAATTGTTGTGTAATATGCTCAAAAACAAGTATGGTAAACATATCAAACACATTGATTTTTCAAGCTGTAAGTTGATGAAAAATACTGGAGTTATGAGTTCTTTTTCCAAAAAACTTAATTTACTCTTGGTGGTAGCTGAGTGCTTTAAAGACAACCAAACTCTGGAAAGATTATCTTTTGAGGATGTATCCATATCTGAAAAGGAGGTTGTATCCCTTTGCGAGATCTTGAAACAAACTAATATAGTCGTGGACATTAAATTTTCTTCAGATGTTAAGGAAGAACAGATAACTAAAATGAATCAATTGCTTGAGCAAGATGCAAAAACTAAACGTTTAAAAATTGAAGAAAAAATAAAAAAAGATCAGTTGAAATTATATGAGAGATTTAGTGAAGAATTACAAAAAAATATAGTTGAGTTGGTTAGAACATTAATAGCATACAAAAATATGGAAACTTTTGATGCATCTGATGCAAGTTTTCTTATTGTTGGGTTTATGCAGAGATTTACGCCGTTCAAACAAATGCAATATATTCCTGGCCTTTCTACGGATGTTAATGATCCAATGATTCAGAGTGTTCAAAAAAGTGTTGATTTAGGCCATATAAATCTTAAAGTACTCGTGCCCATTTTGTTGCAGCTAGAATCAGGAGAAATGGAAAAAGCTCCTCTATTAACGATCCAATTACTGAAAAAACTGACGATCGACCCTGATGTTAAAAAGTTGAATTCAGAAGAGAGAGGATTGTTTGAATCACCAACTCCTGCGCCTTAACACCCCAGTGCGTTACTGAGTGCTACTTGTCATCCTGAGCGTCAGCGAAGGATCTCAAGGTTATTGCTGAGATCCTTCGCTGACGCTCAGGATCTGACAGATCCCCACGAAAATTACCATTTTCTATCAAGTTCATTTTGAATAATTTCCGGTAAGAGCTGCATATTAAATTTAAGGAGATGCATCTTATCATGCTCAATGAAAAGCT
>JAFEDO010000213.1 GCA_018241565.1 Pseudomonadota bacterium | reverse complement strand
AGAAACGGTGCCTTGAGGGAAACTTGAGCCCGCTTATCATTGGGCTCTCCTTCCCTTGGGGAATATTATAATAGAGCGTTTGTTACTTTGACTCTCATCGCTTGACAGAGACACAGTAACCTACAAAAAGTCCTTTTTCGATGTGTGCGCTGTGATGACAATGTCCAAGATATCATCTATCATCGCGGCACTATTTTAATGGCAGGGGAATAAGCATGAGTCTCGATAGCTTCAAAACTAAAAGCACACTGAATATTAATGGTAAAAATTATGAATATTTTAGTTTGAAATTATTGGAGCAATCTGGCGCGGGGGCATTCTCAAAACTGCCCTGCTCTTTAAAAGTATTACTTGAAAATTTGTTACGGTATGAAGATGATAACACCGTAAAACCTGCTGATATTAAAGCGATGGCCGCTTGGCTTACTGCTAAAACTTCTCAACATGAAATTGCTTATCGTCCTGCACGAGTACTCATGCAAGATTTTACTGGAGTTCCTGCGGTTGTCGATTTAGCCGCTATGCGTACTGCCATGAAAAAAATGGGTGGTGATCCTGATAAAATTAATCCATTAAACCCCGTTGATTTAGTGATTGATCATTCTGTTCAAGTCGATAAATACGCAACCGCTGATTCATTTGCGCTGAACGTACATCTTGAAATGGATCGTAATCAGGAACGATATGAATTATTACGTTGGGGACAAAAAGCATTTAATAATTTTCAAGTGGTTCCTCCAGGTACCGGCATTTGTCATCAAGTGAATTTAGAATATTTAGCGAAAGGAGTTTGGCATGATGAAAAAAACGGTGTCACCACGGCTTATCCCGATACGCTAGTAGGTACTGATAGTCATACAACGATGATCAATGGACTGGGTGTTTTAGGTTGGGGCGTTGGTGGCATTGAAGCTGAAGCTGCTATGCTCGGACAGCCTATTTCTATGTTGATCCCTGAAGTCATTGGTTTTCGTATCAAAGGAAAATTGCGTGAAGGGATTACAGCCACTGATTTAGTTTTAACAGTGACACAAATGTTGCGAGCGAAAGGGGTCGTTGGAAAATTTGTAGAATTCTTTGGTTCTGGTTTAGATGATTTACCGCTGGCTGATCGTGCGACCATTAGTAATATGGCACCAGAATATGGCGCTACTTGCGGATTTTTTCCTATCGATAAAGAAACTATTAATTACATGCGTTTAACAGGTAGAGATGAACACACGATTGCACTCGTTGAAAAATATTGTCAAGAACAAGGACTATGGCGAGATGCAAAAACACCTGATCCCGTATTCACCGATATTTTAGAATTAGATTTAAGTACAGTCGTACCGAGTTTAGCAGGCCCCAAACGTCCTCAAGACAAAGTTACTTTGCCACAAGTTCAACAAGCGTTTGATGATTTACTCAATCACGCCAATAGATTAGCTGAAAAAGACCAAGCTTTTCCTGTCGATCATGAAACCTATGCTTTACACCATGGGGATGTTGTCATCGCCGCGATTACCAGTTGCACGAACACTTCTAATCCCAGCATATTAATGGCTGCCGGTTTAGTTGCGAAAAAAGCATTAGAAAAAGGATTGCAGCGTAAACCATGGATCAAATCTTCTTTGGCACCAGGCTCAAAGGTTGTTACAGATTATTTAAATAAAGCAGGATTACAAAAATATTTAGATGAATTAGGATTTAGATTAGTCGGCTATGGTTGCACAACGTGCATTGGTAATTCAGGTCCTTTAGCTGATCAAATTAGTAAAACGATCAACGATAATGATTTAGTCATGTCTGCAGTACTTTCAGGAAACCGAAATTTTGAAGGACGCATTCATCCACAAGTCAAAGCGAATTGGTTAGCCTCTCCTCCGCTTGTTATTGCATATGCGATTGCAGGTACTACTCGTATTGATCTGTCGAAAGATCCCTTAGGCCATAATGAAAAAAATGAACCGATTTATTTAAAAGATATTTGGCCAACGAGTACTGAGATTGCGACTGAAGTTTCAAAAGTCAGTAGTGAAATGTTTAAAAGGGAATATTCTGAAGTATTCTCCGGTGATGATGCGTGGAAAAAATTAGGTGCCGTCGATAGTCAAACGTACGAATGGAATGCCCATTCGACTTATGTTCAATATCCCCCATTTTTTGAGCATTTAACGCGTGAACCAAAACCTGTGAACGATATTTTAAACGCTCGCATTTTAGCGCTCTTTGGCGACAGCATCACAACCGATCATATTTCTCCGGCGGGATCTATCAAAGGTGATAGTCCAGCAGCTATTTACCTTAAAAACCATGGCGTTGAAGCAAAAGATTTTAATTCTTATGGATCACGTCGAGGCAATCATGAAGTCATGATGCGTGGCACGTTTGCCAATATCCGAATTAAAAATGAAATGCTGTCCGGTAAAGAAGGCGGCTATACGATTTATTTACCGACTGGCGAAACCATGCCTATCTATGACGCCGCCATGTGTTACCAGGAAACTCACACTCCACTCGTCATATTCGCTGGCAAAGAATATGGTACCGGCTCTTCTCGCGATTGGGCGGCCAAAGGCACTCTACTCCTTGGTGTCAAAGCGGTGATTGCAGAGAGTTTTGAACGCATCCATCGCTCTAATTTAATTGGTATGGGTGTTTTACCTCTACAATTCGAAGCAAACATGAATCGAAAATCGCTACATTTAACCGGTCACGAGATTGTCACGATTCAAAACTTAGCAAAAGACTTAAAACCTGGCGCTAAAATCGAAGCCTCTCTCTCACGTGACGATGGCCAATCAGAAAAGATAACTCTGCTCTGCCGAATCGATACCCAAGACGAATTGGAATACTATCGCCATGGCGGGATTTTGCAGTATGTGTTGAGAAAAATGCTGTAGTTTGCTACTCTTCGGGCGCTTTTATGGGAGTTTTCAAATCTAAAACGCTTTGGCAAGGAGAGTATCATGAAAAAAATCAAAACCTTACTAGTTACATCTCTCTCGCTATTGTTAGTCCTTTTTGCAGGGATCGCAAAAGCACAGAATGTTACTGTCACTATGGTTAATACAACTGACGCACGTGGTAATTTAACCCTTCACTATTTGCTCGTTGGAAAATCTCTCAACGATCCTGTGTTCTATTTCAATGGCACACAAAACCAAGCGTTAGGCACCACTATCGTAAAAGATCCTGGAACGTCACTCGTAATTTCCTCTGTTGAACTCAAACACGATAGACATGATATGGCTAGGTATCACCGATTTAAGCCTGCCCGTTGTATGCCAGATAGCTCATTCAATCCAGATACTTCATCTATCTTAATTACGATTACTTCTGACAGTTCATGCACCATTGCTAACAGTTAGGTTTTTTTAGCTTAAAAAAGGATATATTATGAACATGAAAAAATTAATCACTTCGTCAGCTCTGCTGCTTCTCACGGGTTTTTCGTTAGCAGCGCACGCTGATGTGAACTTAAGAGCTGTTAATAAGACAGATAAGGACGTTTTTCTAGGTATTTCATACAGCGATACTGAGGCTACAGGTCGATCAGTTGCACTGGTGGCAGCGAAGAATGCTTCGCTTACCAAAGCTCTTGTAGGTAAAAAAATAGTGATTGAGTCTGCTGTAGCAGCTCTCGACAATGGAACATTTCTATATTGTGGTAAATCGCCAGGGTTTATTTCCATAGGCCATCCTCAAGCTGTCTTTACCGTGACAGAAAATGAATGTATTATCTCGAACGCTTAACTTAAAGTGTGTTAGGTTTTTAATCAGATGATCAAGTAAATTATTATCAACACAATGTGAGGGATTTCATGAAAAAATTAATAACCATTTCCACTATGATTCTTTTAATGGGCTTTTCATTAATTGCAAAAGCAGATGTTAATTTGAAACTTCTTAATAAAACAGGTAGTCCTGTTGCAATCACAGTGTTTTACAATGAAGATGGCTTACCTTATCAATTTTGGGGCTCAATAACAGGCAATCTGTCCGTTACTAAGGTTCTTTATGGCAAGAATATTTCTGTTGAAGATGCTAGCGCAGTGATTATCACTAGTAACTCTTCTACAACCTCCCACTACTGCAACAAAGCACCAGGGTTCATTGCCAAGGGAGCTTCTCAGGTTGTCTTTACAGTTACCCAAAGCCAGTGCACTATTTCAAACGTGTAATCTTCTAACTTCTCAATTAAAGCGAGGGATCCTAAAGATCCTTCGCTTTAATACTGAATCACTTCACTAAATTACTTTAACAAAAGTCCTGAAACACCGAAGAACCTTGATACAAAAAATGCATCAAGTCTACGAGCTTATCTGCAAGCCTTTTCTATCGCTTCACCCAGTTCAGCAGGAGATTTAACGGTGTAAACACCCGCCGCTTCAAGCGCTCTGAACTTATCAGCTGCAGTTCCCTTGCCACCTGCAATAATGGCACCTGCATGTCCCATACGCTTTCCAGGAGGTGCTGTCACACCAGCGATGTAGGCAACCACAGGCTTTGTAACATTGTGTTTGATGAACTCAGCCGCTTCTTCTTCAGCACTTCCCCCAATCTCACCAACCATGATAATGGCTTCGGTTTTAGGATCTTGCTGAAACATACCGAGGACATCGATGAAATTCATGCCTGGAATTGGATCACCACCAATACCAACACAAGTACTCTGCCCTAATCCATTATCTGTAGTTTGCTTCACCGTTTCGTAAGTCAATGTACCTGAACGAGAAACAATACCAATTTTCCCGGGTTTATGAATATGCCCTGGCATGATGCCAATTTTGCATTCACCCGGAGTAATAATACCTGGGCAATTAGGACCAATTAATTTCGCATTGGTATTTTTTTCTAAATAAACTTTCACAGATAACATATCAAGCGTAGGAACACCTTCTGTGATACAAACAATTAATTCAATGCCTGCATCTGCCGCTTCAATAATAGAATCTTTACAAAAAGGTGCTGGCACATAAATCACGCTTGCTGTGGCACCTGTTTTTTCTACGGCTTCACGAACGGTATTAAATACGGGAAGACCTAAATGTTCTTGGCCTCCCTTTCCTGGTGTCACACCACCGACCATTTTAGTACCGTACTCCATCGCTTGTTCAGAATGGAAAGTGCCTTGTTTACCAGTAAATCCCTGACAAATAACTTTGGTTTGTTTGTTAACTAAAATACTCATTTCTTTTCCCCTACAGCTGCTACAATTTTCTTCGCAGCATCTGTTAAACCATTTGCTGGAATAATGTTTAATCCACTCTCACGTAATTTTTTAGCGCCTAATTCCGCGTTATTACCTTCCAATCGGACAACTACTGGCACTTTCACACCGACTTCACCAACTGCACCAATAATTCCTTCAGCGATCAAATCACAACGCACAATGCCACCAAAAATATTCACTAAAATACCTTTCACATGTTGATCGGAAAGAATAATTTTAAAAGCTTCACTCACACGTTCTTTGGTTGCACCACCGCCCACATCTAAAAAGTTGGCTGGCTTTCCACCGTGTAATTTAACTAAGTCCATGGTTGCCATCGCTAAGCCCGCACCATTGACCATGCAACCAATATCACCATCTAATGGAATGTAATTTAATTCCCAATCATGCGCACGATTCACGCGTTCATCTTCTTGACTTGGATCACGTAGAGCACGCAATTTAGGTTGGCGATATAAAGCATTATCATCAAGATTAATTTTGGCATCTAAACAAATTAATTTACCTTCTTTTGTAATCACGAGTGGATTAATTTCCAATAAACTCATATCACATTCGATAAACATTTTTCCTAAATTCATCAATATATCTGTGAATTGCTTCACTTGTAATTCATTTAAGCCTAATTTAAATGCCATTTCACGTGCTTGATAAGGTAAAACACCCAGTAATGGATCAATCGCAAATTTAAAGATTTTTTCAGGTGTTGCTTCAGCAACTTTTTCAATTTCCACACCACCTTCTGTTGATGCCATCACAACAACTCTTCGGCTTGCACGATCAATCACCGCACCTAAATATAATTCTTTTTCAATTTGAGAAGTTTCTTCAATCAATAATTGATTGACAGGCTGACCATTTGCATCCGTTTGGTAAGTCACTAAATGTGTGCCTAATAATTTTTTAGCGACAGCGGCAACATCGTCTTTAGTTGAAACCAATTGCACACCACCTGCCTTACCACGACCGCCGGCATGAACCTGCGCTTTCACCACCCAGCGACTCGTATGAAGTCGATCTGCAACAGCTACAGCATCTTCTACATTCCACGCAACTTCACCACGTGGAACAGGTAAATGATACGTTTCTAATAATTGCTTCGCTTGATATTCGTGTAAATTCACTTCGTACTCCTAGTTATGTTTACTTCACGCTCCCCCCACCCTAACCCTCCCCCCGGATTACCGGGGGGAGGGAATAAATGCTTCCTTCCCCGGTACTCCGGGGGAGGGTTAGGGTGGAGGCAACATTAAACTTCTAAAATTAATCGTGCAGGATCTTCTAACATTTCTTTAATCGTCACTAAGAATTGCACAGATTCTTTACCATCGATAATACGATGATCATAAGATAATGCGACATACATCATCGGACGGATAACTACCATGCCGTTTTCAGCAACAGGCCGTTGTTCAATCTTATGCATTCCTAAGATCGCCACTTGTGGTGGATTCAATATCGGTGTTGCCATCAATGATCCAAACACCCCACCGTTAGTAATGGTGAACGTACCACCTTGCATTTCTTCAATAGTGAGTTTGTTATCACGCGCACGTTTTGCATAATCACCTACAGCAATTTCAATTTGGCCCATGCTCAGTCTGTCGGCATCACGCACAATCGGAACCACTAATCCACGTTCAGTAGATACCGCAATACCAATATCATAGTAACCGTGATAAATAATATCTGTGCCATCGATAGATGCATTCACTGCCGGAAAACGTTTGAGTGCTTCGATGACTGCTTTCGTGAAAAAAGACATGAAGCCTAATTTAACGCCATGTTGTTTTTCAAAACGATCTTTATATTTTTCTCTTAAATCCATCACTGCTTGTAAATTAATTTCATTAAATGTCGTGAGCATTGCTGCATTATGTTGAGCTTCTACTAAACGCTCTGCAATCCGCGCTCTTAAACGACTCATCGCCACACGTTTTTCAGGGCGTTCACCAGGAATACTTAAAAAAGTTGGCGACACTGACGTTTTTGGTTCTTCTTTTTTCTGTATGACGGTCAACACATCTTCTTTAGTGACTCTGCCACCTTTACCTGTTCCAGACACTTGTTGCACATTCACTTCATGCTCTCCCACTAATCGACGAACACTAGGGCTTAAATTGCTAGCATTAGTAGCATCTGCTACTGAAGTCGTCGCTTTAGCAGGTTGTTCACTTGCAACAGCGCCCGCTTTTATCAAAGCTAATATATCTTGCGCAACGACTGTATCCCCATCAACTTTTAGAATTTTTTCTAGTACGCCATCCATAGGTGCAGGAACTTCTAGTACCACTTTATCTGTTTCTAAATCCACTAAATTTTCATCACGACGAACTGCATCACCGGGTTTTTTGTGCCAGTTAATGACCGTAGCATCTGATACAGATTCCGGTAAATTGGGGACTTTGAGTTCGATGGACATGAGTTTTTCCTCTTAATTTTAAATACTAAATTACTAATCGGCATTTTTTTGTCATCCCGAGCAAGCGCTACGAAAACGACGCTGGATCCCGGCTCTCGTGTTACAAAAACCGTAACACTCGGCCGGGATGACACACATTTGCAGAGCCTTAAGGTGTCATCCCGGTCGAGTACCGAGCTTTTGCGGCACGAGAACCGGGATCCAGGAAATACAAATCAATCTACGCTAAAGCTTCATCCACTAACGCTTTTTGTTGCTGGTTATGCACTAAATAATACCCAACTGCTGGTGCAGCAAACAGTCCTCGGCCGGCATATACTAATTTTTGCCCGGAAGCCAAGCAATCCACCATATTATGTTGTGAAGAATACCAAGCGCCTTGATTCTTAGGCTCTTCTTGACACCACACGACTATTTCCGCTTTAGAATATTTTGCTAATTCTTTTTTCAAAATCTCTTTAGGGAATGGATATAACTGCTCAATACGAATGATCGCCACATCGGTTTGTTTATTATCGCGTCGCTGTTGTAATAAATCGTAATAAACTTTTCCACTACATAAAACAACTTTACGTGCCGTCTTAGGATCTATTTTGTCAATCTCAGGAATAATTAATTGAAACTCACCCGCTGCTAATTCATTTAAACTTGAAACCGCTAATTTATGTCGTAACAAACTTTTAGGTGTCATGACAATCAGTGGTTTTCTAAAGGGGCGAATCATTTGTCGTCTCAACAAATGAAATATTTGGGCTGGCGTACTTGGCACACAAACTTGCATATTTTTTTGCGCACACAACTGTAAATAACGCTCTAATCGCGCAGAGGAATGTTCTGGACCTTGCCCTTCAAATCCATGAGGCAGAAGCATCACGAGACCACATAAACGCCCCCACTTTTGCTCACCTGAACTGATGAATTGATCAATCACAACTTGAGCACCATTTGCGAAATCTCCAAACTGCGCTTCCCAAATGACTAACGTATTGGGATCCGTACTTGAATAACCATACTCAAATCCTAGAACCGCTTCTTCGGATAATACAGAATCAATCACTAAAAATTGTTTATCTTTTTTAGAAATATGTTCGAGTGGCGTATAAGGATTGTTATTTTGATTATCATATAGAACAGCATGTCTGTGTGAGAAAGTACCTCTACCACAATCTTGTCCTGATAAACGAATGAGGTACCCTTCATCAATTAATGAAGCATAGGCAAGTACTTCAGCATATCCCCAATTCACAGGTAAATCACCCGCAGTCATTTTAACTCGTTCTTCCCACATTTTTTTAACGACAGGATGGGGCGTAAAACCCTTAGGTAACACATCAATTTGAGTCGCCAGTTGCTGCAATTTTTTTAATGGGGCTTTTGTACTGGTAGATATATCCCATTTTGTATCGACAAATTGAGACCAGTCTGCTGAATATTGACTGTCTTTTTTTGATCGTTCTACTTTCTCAACGATCGCTTCACCTCTATCCATTTTGTCTCGATATTGAGAAACCATTTCCGCTATTTGTTGTTCCGTTATAATTTTTTGTTCTAACAATCGTTTTGCATACAATTCTCGACAAGTAGGTAGTGCTCTAATCTTTTTATACATTAGTGGTTGTGTAATAGCAGGCTCATCTGCTTCATTGTGACCATGTCGTCGATAACAAACTAAATCAACTACAACATCTTTTTTAAATTGCATACGAAAATCTAAAGCTAATTGCATGACAAATACAACAGCTTCTGGATCATCCCCATTGACATGAAATACAGGTGCTTGAACCATTTTTGCAATATCAGTGCAATATAATGTGGAACGGGCATCTAACGGATTACTGGTTGTAAATCCAATTTGATTATTGATAACAACATGCACTGTACCACCTGTTGAATACCCACGCGCTTGAGAAAAGTTAAATGTTTCCATGACAACGCCTTGTCCTGCAAATGCAGCATCTCCATGAATGAGAACAGGCACTACGGTTTTCTTTTCTTCTAAATCACCACGGCGAAATAAACGTGCTCGAACAGATCCTTCTACAACCGGATCAATAATTTCCAAATGTGAAGGATTAAATGCTAATACGACATGTATAGGGTTTTTCAATGTTTTTACATTAGAAGAAAATCCTAAGTGATACTTCACATCCCCCGAAGTTTTGCTTTGGTTTTTACCTTCAAACTCATCAAATAGTTCTTTGGGATCTTTACCTAATATATTCACTAACACATTTAAACGACCACGATGCGCCATACCAATCACAATTTCTTTGACTTCATGTTCAGCAGCACGTTCTACTAAGTAATGTAACATCGGGATTAAACTATCCCCACCTTCTAATGAGAAGCGCTTTTGCCCCACATATTTTGAACCTAAATATTTCTCTAATCCTTCAGCGTCTGTTAAACATTTTAAAATTTCACGCTTTTGTTCTGCTGTAAATTTTTGATGTGCATGTACTGACTCTAAGCGTTGTTGGATCCATCGTGTTTGTTCAGTGCTTGAAATATGCATGTATTCAGCACCAATCGTATCGCAATACGTTTCTTTTAATGCTTGAAAAATAGAACGCAATGGCGTGCCATTATGAGTCAATGGTGATTCAGTACTATAGGTGACATCCAAATCTTCATTCGTCAATTGATGATGAGATAATTCTAAATCAGGAACATGAGGACGTTCTGAAATATCTAATGGATTTAATTTTGCGTGATGATGACCGTGCAAACGAAAAGCATTGATCAATTGCAAGACGTGCGCTTGTTTCTTTTCTTGACCTGTGGACGATACTGCGGATTTAGTGAATTGAAATCCTTGTCTGGCTTGTTGTAAAAAAGCAGCTTGGATATCTGCGTGGGAAACATCTTTTACGACACCATCCACTTGTGGCAATTGCGCAAAGTAGTTGCGCCATTCTGAGGATACTTCATTCGGATTTTTTAGATATATTTCATATAAAGAATCTATGTAAGCTGCGCTAGTTCCGGAAAGATGGGAACTTTGCAATAAAGTTTGCATATCATTTTCTGCCATGAGGTACTCCAATGATGAGATCCTTCGCTGCGCTCAGGATGACACGCGCTTGTCATCCTGAGCGCAGCGAAGGATCTCATATAACTTAAGTTTCTCGATCTGTCATCTTACGTCGAATATCACTAATGACTTCGGTGGGGTTTAAACCCTTTGGACAAACATCAGCGCAATTCATCACGGTACGACAACGGAAAACACTGAATGGATCTTGCAAATCTTCTAAACGTTTATCCGTTTCAGTATCACGACTGTCAAAAATAAATCTTCCTGCTTGTAACAAACCAGCGGGCCCCACAAATTTATCGGGATTCCACCAATAAGAAGGACAAGAACTCGTGCAGCAAGCACATAAAATACATTCATATAAACCGTCGAGCTTGGCACGCTCTTCTGGAGACTGTAATCGTTCTCCAGCAGGTGGTTCGCTATCATTTTGCAAATAAGGTTTGATACGTTCATATTGTTCATAAAACTGTTCCATATCAACCACTAAATCCCGTATCACAGGAAATCCTGGCAATGGTCGTAACACAATTTTTTCGCCTTTAATAGCCGACAAAGGCGTAATACAAGCTAATCCATTTTTACCGTTAATGTTCATACCATCTGAACCACAAACCCCTTCTCGGCAAGAACGACGAAATGATAATGTAGGATCTTGTTCATGCTTAATGCGTTCGATTGCCATCAGCAACATTAAATCACCAGACACTTCTAGCGTGTAATCTTGCATCGTCGGTTTTGCATTTTCTTGCTCTGGATCATAACGATAAATTGAAAAGTGCACCGTTCGTTGATTACTCATCATTCATTCCTTACGCTTTAGTAAACTCGTTCTTTGGGTTTCATCGGTTCTACTTCTTTTGGTTGCATATTCACCGCTCGTGAACCCATAGTATCATTAGGGAAATAGAGTGAATGTTTCAACCAATTTACATCATCTCGTTTTGGATAATCTTCACGGCTGTGT